>CBINHQ010000027.1:0-12527 GCA_966250475.1 uncultured Chitinophagaceae bacterium | reverse complement strand
TAGCAACTAGCGTTAAATTGTTAATTTTGCCTGGGATTATGAGCCAGGATTTGTTGAAGATGTTTCAGAGTACCCCCCGCCTTGGCCTGCTGGCGGACAGGATTTCTATGCCCTCACCCGCCGATGAACCCGGCACAATAGCACAAAGATTATATCTCAAGAACCTCAAGGGAAGCTCCGCAGAGTTTGTGGTGGCGGCTGCACTTGGTCATCCTCAATGTGCTCAATTGAACCATTTGGTGGTGCTTAACGATGCAGAAGAGGCAGCATATTTTCACAACACACTGGAGAATATCACAGGTGCGCTTGACATTTTCTATTTTCCTTCTTCGTTTAAGAACCGAAAGAATTTTCGATTGCTCAATTCCTCGCACGTGATGTTGCGCACAGAGGCGCTCACACGAATTGCCGAGGTGGTAGGAAGGGAGGCGAAGGCCAACCGCAAGGTACTTGTCACCTATCCCGAAGCGCTGTTTGAAAAGGTGGTAGTTCCGGATATCCTTTCATCGAATATCATTCACATAAAGGCTGGCGATTCCCTGAATGTGCAGGACCTGTTGCTTAAACTTGGCGACTATGGATTTGAGAGAACCGATTTTGTGTACGAGCCGGGACAGTTCGCGATCAGGGGAGGCATTCTCGATATCTATTCATTCGGAAATGAGAAGCCATACAGGATTGAATTGTTTGGAAATGATGTTGATTCCATCCGCATAGTCGACCCGGAAACCCAGCTCAGCGAGAGGAAGCTGCTGATGGTAAGCATCATTCCAAATGTAGATACTCAGTTCACAAATGAGAAAAAGGTTTCCCTGCTTGAGTTTCTGCCTTCGAATACCGTCATGTGGGTGCAGGACCTTGAATGGACGAGAGAGAAGCTAAGGGATCAGGAGGAAGACCTCGACCTCTTCATCGAAACCATTGGAACCCCATCAACTGTGAAGAATGAACAGGAGGATGAAGCAGGAATCAAGAAGAATCTGAGCAAGGATGAGTTCATCACCCAGGCTGCATTCGATGAGCAGATCTCCACAAGGCATATTGCCGAATTTGGCTACCAGCGTTCGGCGGGAGCGGATCAATTTGAAATAGAATTTCACACGAAGGAACAACCCGCGTTCAATCGTCAGTTTGAGTTGCTGATTCGTGATTTGAAATCATGGGAAGCAAAAGGTTTCAACTTATACATATTCGCTGATAATCCGAAGCAACTCGAGCGATTGCATACGATTTTTACGGACCTGAAGGCTGAGATTGTGTTCAATCCCGTTACCACTTCCATTCACGAAGGGTTTATCGATGAAGACCTGAAGATTGTTTGCTACACCGATCACCAGGTGTTTCAGCGCTATCATAAATACAGAGTAAAGCAGGCGTATAACAAGAACAAGGCGCTTACTCTTCGCACACTTCGCGAATTGCAACCGGGAGATTTCGTCACGCATATCGATCATGGTGTTGGAATCTACAGCGGACTTCAGAAGATGGAGGTGAATGGCCGCGTGCAGGAAGCGGTGCGCATCATTTACAAAGACAGCGACATTCTTTATGTAAACATCAACTCGCTGCATAAGATTGCGAAATATACTGGCAAGGAAGGAAGCGTGCCCAAGGTAAATAAGCTCGGCAGCGATGCATGGTCGCGGCTCAAGGAGAAGACAAAGACAAAGGTTAAGGAGATTGCCTTCGACCTGATAAAACTCTATGCGAAAAGAAAGGCGCAGGAAGGCTTCGCACATTCACCTGATAATTACATGCAGACCGAATTGGAGGCTTCATTCATTTATGAAGACACTCCAGATCAGAGCAAGGCTTCCGCCGATGTAAAGAAGGACATGGAATCTTCTTCCCCGATGGATCGCCTGGTTTGCGGCGATGTGGGATTTGGAAAAACCGAGATTGCCATTCGTGCCGCATTCAAGACCTGCGTGGATGGAAGGCAGGCCGCCGTGCTTGTGCCTACTACGATTCTTGCGTTTCAGCACTACCAGACATTCAGCGAGAGACTGAAGGATTTTCCGGTAACGGTCGATTACATCAATCGTTTCAAATCCACGAAGGAAAAGAAGGAAACGGCAAAGAAGTTAGCCGAAGGAAAGATAGACATCCTCATCGGCACGCACGCCATTCTCGGTAAGGATATAAAGTTCAAAGACCTTGGGTTGTTGATCGTGGATGAGGAGCAAAAGTTCGGAGTTGGTCACAAGGAGAAGATAAAGACATTGCGCACCACCGTGGATTGCCTCACGCTCACTGCAACTCCTATTCCTAGAACGCTGCAGTTCTCACTCATGGGAGCGAGGGATCTGAGCATCATCAATACTCCTCCACCCAACAGGCAGCCGATACAGACAGAAGTGCAGGTGTACAATGAGGACTTCATTCGTGACACGATTTATTTTGAAACCGAACGCGGCGGACAGGTGTTCTTCATCTATAACCGAATTGCAGGATTGGCCGAAATGGCTGCAATCATACAGGGGCTTTGTCCCGACCTCTCGATTGGCTATGCGCACGGGCAAATGGAGGGGCATGTATTGGAGGAAAGAATTCTCGCGTTCGTTGACAGGAAATACGATGTGCTGGTGTGCACGAACATCGTGGAGAGTGGAGTGGACATTCCGAATGTGAACACCATCATCGTGAACAATGCGCACCAGTTTGGACTAAGCGACTTGCACCAATTAAGAGGAAGAGTGGGAAGGAGCAACAAGAAGGCATTCTGTTATCTCCTCGCTCCGCCAATGAGCACATTGCCGACAGACTCGAGGAAGAGACTGCAGACGTTGGAGCAGCACAGCGACCTCGGCAGCGGATTCCAGATAGCGATGAGAGACCTTGACATTCGCGGAGCAGGTAATTTGCTGGGAGGAGAACAAAGCGGCTTCATGGCTGAGATTGGTTTCGAAATGTATCAGAAGATACTCGATGAGTCGATCCGGGAATTGAAGAGGACTGAATTTAAGGAGTTGTTCAAGGAAGAAATTTCAAGGCAGGATGATTTCGTACAGGATTGTACGATTGACACTGACCTCGAGATTCTCATTCCTGATGAATACGTGGAGAGCATCACAGAACGATTATCGTTGTATCAACGCCTGGACAATGCAGAGAGTGAACAGGAACTCGAGGAGATGAGAAGTGAAATGACAGACAGGTTTGGTCCGCTGCCGCCTCAGGTGGAAGACTTGTTCATCACAGTGCGGTGTCGCAAACTCGCTGTTGAGTTGGGATTTGAGAAGATGTCACTGAAGAACACAACTCTGCGTTGTCATTTCATCAATCGTCCCGATTCTCCCTACTTCGAATCAAAACTCTTTGAACGAATAATTGAATACCTGCAGAAGCATACCAATAAAGGAAGGCTGAAACAAACTGGCAGGCTGTTCTTGCTGATTGCGGAACCTGTGAAGACCATGGAAGAACTGCACTACTTCCTTGAGGGACTCCATCGATTTTGCCTTGAGAAGGACCAAGTAACAGTGCGGAGCCTGCCCTGACGGAGGTCAGAGTGCGGAGTGGACAGTGAACAGTGAACAGGCTGCTCCCTGCTCCCTGTTTTTTGTTATATTTATAAGAATAAAACCAACCATGAGATCCCGTCCCATTGCTTTGGCAGTGATCATGCTGCTTTCATCAATTCTTTCTGTGGCGCAGCAATCCGGCAGATATGAAATCCGGTTAAGAGGAGGGTCATTTACACCGGACCCGAATATTTCCGTAGAAAATATCGAAGTATTGAACCAGCAAGGCAAAGGCTGTTTTGTGCTGGTACAATTTGAAGTGCTGCCTACTACGGCAGTGAAGGAAGAGATGCGCAAATCCGGAATTCATCTTTTGGATTTTGTGCCCGGCAACGCTTACACTGCAACGATTGATGGCCGGCTCGATGCAGATATCTTGAAAAAATGGAAGGTGCGTGCGCTTGTGACGCCAGCGCCTGAACAGAAGATGGAACCTTCGCTCGCAAAGGGGCAGTTTCCAAACTGGGCAGTGAAGTCGCCGGGAACTGTGGATGTGTGGATCAGCTTCCCGAAATCTATTAATCCTGCTACTGCGATTGAATCGATTTCGGAGAACGGTTTCAAAATCATCTCAACTGAATACAGCAGATATCGAATACTTGTGTTAAGTGTTGCTGCATCCAGGCTGAAGGATCTTGCTTCATTGAATGTAGTTGAGTACATGCAGGCGGCTCCGAAGGAGGCAGAAGTGATGAATGATAAGAGCATTCTCAATGGGAGAGGAAACATTCTCAACTCTTCGATTCCCGGAGGGAGAAATTTGAAGGGTGATGGAGTGGTTGTTGGAGTAGGAGATAATTCGAATCCGCTTCAGCATATCGATTTTTCGGAGAGGGTGATCAACCGGAATTCGCTTCCGGGAGGCTCTCATGGCATTCATGTGATGGGAACAGTTGGTGGTGCGGGAAACATCATCGAAAAGTTTGCGGGATACGCACCGAAGTCGACGATACTCAAACAGAATACGGCAAAGGTGCTCATAAATTCTCCGGTTTACGTGCAGGATCATGGGATGGTGATCACGAATAATTCGTACGGAATAATCGTTGACGATTGTGCCACGTTTGGCGTGTACGATCTCTGGTCACGAATGGTTGATATGCAAATGAGGGAGATGTCCAGTCTTCAGCATGTGTTTTCGGCAGGCAACAGCGGCACATTATCCTGTTCGCCCTACCCCTCGAGCTTTGCTACTGTGCTGGGAAGTTTTCAATCCGCAAAGAATGTGATAAGTGTAGGAGCTACCGATTTCGAAGGAATGATAGGGGATCTCTCCAGCCGCGGACCTGTGCGTGATGGAAGGATTAAACCCGAGATTACTGCGCAGGGATTGGCTGTGATCTCCACGTGGTCAAACAATACCTACTGGTCAAATAATGGCACGAGCATGGCGGCACCTGCGGTGAGCGGCGGACTTGCACTTCTTTATGAGCGATACCGACAATTAAATGGGGGCGCTGATCCGAAGAATGGATTGATGAAAGCCCTTATCCTGAACGGTGCGAATGATAAAGGTAATGTTGGCCCTGACTATACTTATGGATTTGGTTGGATGAATCTGTTCCGCTCTGTGAAGATGATGGAACAAGGAAATTACTTCAACGACTCGGTCTCGAACGCCAGCTTCAATGATCACATCATTACTGTGCCACCAAATACCGCGCAATTAAAGGTGATGCTTTATTGGAACGATCCAGAAGCAACACCACTCGCAACACAGACGTTGGTGAACGACCTCGACCTCGAAGTGCGAGATGCGGGCAATGCACTCACTTTGCCGTTTGTCCTCGATACGACTTCTTCATCTGTGAACAATGTTGCAACCACGGGTGTGGACAGGATCAATAATGTAGAGCAGGCGGTGATCAATAATCCTGCACCCGGTAATTTTACAGTGCGAGTCATTGGAACCTCGCTCACCCAGGGACCGATGCAGGAATACTTTCTCGTGTATGACACCGTTCCTGTTTCTGCCACACTCACATTTCCGATAGGCGGAGAAAAATTCCATAATCAGGATTCAGTTTACATAAGCTGGGATGCGTTTGGCAATCCGGGTAATGATTTCACACTGCAGTTCTCGACTGACAATAGCACATGGACGGATATCGCCACAAATGTGGGTGCTGATGAGAGGCAGTATTTCTGGACCATTCCCGACACATCTTCGAGTCAGGCGCGCGTGCGTCTCATTCATAATGGCACGGGAATTCAAAGTACGAGTGAACCCTTCATAATTGTGGGAATACCTCAACTTACAGTTGCACCTCTTGCCAATCAATGCGAGGGATATTTCGCATTCAGTTGGACTACTGTACCAGAGGCTACCGACTACGAAGTTTTCCTGTTACGAGGTGAAGAGATGGTGCCAATTGACATAACAACAGGAAATAGTTATGTGATCTCCGGTCTGGCAAAGGATACATTGTACTGGGCTACAGTGCGTGCGAGGATTGGCGGAGTTCCGGGGAGAAGGGCAACAGCAGTACCATGGTTTCCCAACGGTGGAAGTTGCCCCGGCAGTATGTCAGATTTCGATCTTAAAGTTGATGCAATTCTCGCGCCTTCTTCCGGTAGAGAATTCACTTCCACTACGCTTGGGCCTGCCACGGTGATAAGTGCGAGGTTCAAGAATGTTGACAACGCGCCTGCACCTACATTTAATGTGAAGTATTCAGTCAATGGTGGTCCTTTCGTCACAGAAGCCGCTACTAATATCAATGCCCAGGGTTTCTATGTACATAATTTCGCAACGACTTATGATTTTTCGGCAACTGGAGATTACTTTTTGACTGTTGTGGTGGAAAATACTACAGGGGCAGATCCCGTTTCGAAGAATGATACGATGAGGACGCTAATCAGGCATCTGCCAAACGCGCCAATCACTCTCACTGTTGGTAATGATTTCCTCGACGATTTTGAATCCATGCCTGAAGCATCGTACCCAAGAGTACAGGTGGGAATTGCAAATGGCGATAGGTACGACTTCAACAGCAGTAACTCATTCGGAAGGCTGAGAACTTTTGTGAATTCTGGAATTGCCATTTCCGGAAATCGTGCACTCACGCTCGACGCTGATCGCTACAATGTGGGGGGAACCATCGATACATTAAAGGCTACATTCAACCTGCAGCCACACTTTAATACTGCTGATGACATCAGACTTGACTTCACATACAAACATCATGGTCAATTAAATCATTCGGCAAATCGTGTCTGGATTCGTGGAAGCGATACAGATACATGGATTGAAGTTTATGACCTTTATGCCAACCAGGGTGATGTGGGTGTGGTCAATCATGTGCCCAGCTTGCAATTGAGTGATTTGCTCAACGCGGCATCACAGGATTTCTCTTCAAGCTTCCAGGTGAGATTCGGGCAGTTTGGACAATACATCACGGCTGACAATGAATCCGGCGCCGGATATACCATCGATGATCTTCACCTTTATATTGTGGAGAACGATCTTGAAATGGTGAGCATCGATACACCTGTGGTTTCAAGCTGTGGACTGGGTGCTTCTGTGCCAGTGAGAATAACATTGAGGAACAATGCAGACACAACCATTAATAATGTGCCGGTGAGTTTTTCTATTGATGGCGGTTCTGCAGTTACAGAGGTTATTGCTTCAATCCCCGGCAACACGAATTTGGAATATACTTTCACCGGAACGGCCGATCTCTCTTCAACAGGCTCGCACGAAGTGAGGACATGGGTCGATTATCCTGATGATTCTTATCGGAACAATGATACCGTCACCGTAACGATCATCAACTCTCCTGTATTTGCAAGCTTCCCATACCTCGAGAACTTTGAGACTGGTGATGGAGGATGGTACAGTGGCGGAGTGAATAATTCCTGGGCCTTCGGAACACCTTCCTCTCCCAAGATCAACAGGGCGGCAAGCGGAGCGAATGCGTGGAAGACGAATCTTTCCGGATCGCATAACGGAAATGAATTGTCCTATCTCTATTCACCTTGTTATGATCTATCAGGATTGTCGAACCCGCAACTGAGCTTCAGCATTGCTATCGACATTGAAGATTGCGGCGATGCCGATCCGCAGGATGATCCAAACGAACTCTGCGATGGCGCATACGTTGAGTACTCAACTGATGGAGTGCACTGGACCAGGCTTGGTGCTAAGGATGAGGGAACGAATTGGTACAACAAAGGATTTACAAGTAATCATCTCTGGGCGGTACAAGATTATACGAGATGGCATGTGGCAACGATTTCTCTTCCTGCCGTAAGCAATCTTCGCATTCGTTTCGTGCTGGCTTCAGATCCATTCGTGAACTTTGAAGGTATTGCGGTGGACGACATACATATCTATGACAGTGTATATTCAATTTATGATGGAGCGCCGTTTACAAGTAATGAGATCAATCAATCTTCGGTGAATGGAAGTTCCTGGATCGACTTCACCGATGGTGGCGGGCTCATTGCTTCTATCAATCCAAACGGAGAGGATCTCGGCAGCACTGATGCCAGGGTGTTTATCAACACCGGTCCCGTTCGCATCAGTAGTGGACAATTCTATCACGACAGAAACATCACCATCAAGCCGACGAATGTGAGCCTTTCAGATTCGGCAACGGTTCGATTCTATTTCCTCGACACGGAAACCGAAACCCTCATCAATGCAACGGGTTGTCCCGGATGCAGCAAGCCTTCGATGGCATATGAACTCGGCGTGTCGAAATACAGCGATGCCGACGACAGCAGGGAAGATGGTACAACCTCGAACAATCTGCCCGGAGGCTGGCTGTACATTCCTCCTTCAAATGTTTCAATCGTGCCATTCGCAAAAGGATACTACGCTGAGTTTAAGGTGAAAGATTTCTCAGAGTTCTGGTTGAATAACGGTGGCATCAACAGCGATCAGACTCTTCCTGCAGAATTGCTCAGTTTCATTGCAACGAAGATTGGCCAGGGCAATGTGCAAACAAAATGGCACGTAGCCTCCGAGTTGAACGTGTTGCGCTACGAATTAGAACTCGCAAGAGGCAATGAGGAATTCCAACAGAATAATTTTACAACCATCGGCGAGGTTACAGCAGTCAATACCGGAGGTGAACAACAATATTCATTTGTTGATGAAGAATCAAACAAATCCGGTGTGAGGTATTACCGGTTGAAGACTATCGACATCGATGGCCGTTATTCTTATTCTCCCGTGCGTCCCGTTTTCTTCAATGATGAAGTGCGGTGGCAGGTTTATCCAAACCCTTCAAATGGATACTTCAATATGGTGATCCAGCAACAAGCTGGCTCCGCCATTCGTATTCGGGTGATCGACGCGAATGGAAAAATCGTTTACCAGGACAAACAAACCGGCACAGGATTCATTCAAAAGATTCCCATCGATTTGCAATCAAGACAATTTGCCTCGGGAATTTATCTTGTTGAAGTAGAAACTGATTACCGTCGGGAGGTTTTTCGAGTCATTAAAACTGAATAATTAGTTTTTAAGTTTAAAGGTTTAAGAGTTTAAGGGTTGGGAGTTGGGGGTTTGGAGTTTGAAGTTTGATCGAAGCCCTGAAAGGGCGACCCAACATAGCGCAGGGTGAAGCCCTGCGGATGAAGAGAAGGTTTCAAGGTTTAAAGGTTTAAGAGTTTAAGGGGTTTTCAATTTCAAAGTCGGTTTAGATTTTTTCCCCCCACCCATAAACCTTTAAACTTTTAAACCCTAAAATCTTGTTCCTTAAACAAAAAAGGAACTAACCAATGGCTAGTCCCTTTTTCAAAAAATTTCTAAGGTCTTATTCCGTCCATCCCTGCTTAGCGATGCCAGCCTTGATAGCGGCCATAGCCTTTTCGCCGTTGAGGAGGGTTGTAAGTTTGTTTCCTTTACCATCATGGCCCTGGGCCATGTAGGCTCCCTTTGCGGTCTTTGTGATCACTGCATCCTGGATGGGAACTCCCTTTTCCTTTGTCTTTACATTGTATGCGGTTAATGTTACGTCAGCCATGGAAAATGATTTTTTGAGTTAGTAATGTTTGAAATTACGTATTTACCCTATTTACCCTGTTTAAATTTCGTACCAAAAAGAAGTCCCGCAAAGCGGAAAGCTCGCGGGACGTTGATAATCAATTATATATAAAATTTGTTCAAGTTTTCCACGCATGGTGGAAGATTGCCTTAAACGTCGAGTTTAGCATATTTCGCATGAGTTTCAATGAATTCCCTGCGCGGAGCCACCTCATCACCCATCAGCATGCTGAAGATCCTGTCGGCCTCGGCAGCGCTTTCAATGGTCACTTTTTTCAGCGTACGGGTTTCAGGATTCATAGTTGTATCACAAAGCTGTCTTGCATTCATTTCACCCAAACCTTTGTAACGCTGAAGAGTGACTGACTCTTCCTTACCACCGCCGAGTTTTTCGACGAGTGCTTTGCGTTGTTCTTCGTTATAGGCATAAGCCTGCTCCTTGCCTTTCTTCACGAGGTAGAGCGGGGGCTGGGCGATGTAGACATAACCCTGTTCCACCAATGCGCTCATGTAACGGTAGATGAAGGTGAGGATGAGGGTTGCGATGTGGCTTCCGTCAACATCGGCATCCGTCATGATGATGAGCTTATGATAGCGAAGCTTTGCAAGGTTCAGCGCCTTGGGGTCTTCGGGTGTACCGACAGTAACTCCAAGCGCCGTATACATATTCCTGATTTCTTCGTTCTCGTAGATCTTGTGCTCCATGGCTTTCTCCACGTTCAGAATCTTACCCCTGAGAGGAAGAATTGCCTGGAAGCTTCTGTCGCGACCTTGTTTGGCCGTACCACCAGCTGAATCACCCTCGACGAGGAACAACTCGCAGCGTTCGGGATCGCGGTCGGAGCAATCGGCGAGCTTGCCGGGGAGGCCTCCGCCGGTGAGTACCGATTTGCGTTGCACCAGTTCTCTTGCTTTGCGCGCAGCGGCCCTGGCTTGAGCAGCCAGAATCACCTTGTTGATGATGCTCTTCGCTTCCTTTGGATTTTCTTCGAGGAATGCTTCGAGAGAACGAGACACTGTGCTGTCCACAACACCCATCACTTCGTTGTTGCCAAGCTTAGTCTTGGTCTGCCCTTCGAACTGTGGTTCGGGCACCTTTACCGAGATAATGGCGCTAAGTCCTTCTCGGAAATCATCGCCTTCGATTTCAACTTTTGCTTTCTCGAAGAGATTGTTCTTATCGCCATAGCTCTTGAATACTCTCGTGAGTGCACGGCGGAAGCCCGACACGTGTGTGCCTCCTTCGATGGTCTTGATGTTGTTAACGTATGAATAGATATGCTCGTTGAAGCTGTCGTTGTAAGTCAGTGCGACTTCCACTGTCACGTTTGTGCTCTCATCACGACCTTCTACTGAAAGTACTTTCGGAATGAGGGGAGTTCTGCCTGCATTTGTATCCAGCATTTCAACAAACTCAACGATTCCCCCTTCACTGTAGAAGCTCTTGCTGTAGCTGCTTCCATCTTCATCTTTCTCACGAAGGTCATTCAGTGTGATGCGAACGCCGCGATTAAGAAAAGCAAGTTCACGGAGACGACTCTCGAGAATGTCCCTGTTGTAAGTGGTGGTGATGAAGATTGTATCATCGGGCCAGAAATGTACGGTAGTACCTGTGGTCTCACTGGTGCCGATCTCACGTACGGCGTATTGAGGAACGCCTGTGCGATATTCCTGTTCGAATATTTTTCCGTCGCGGTTTACAGTTACGTGAAGGTTTTTGCTAAGCGCGTTCACACAACTCACACCCACACCGTGCAAACCACCGGAGACTTTGTATGATCCTTTATCGAATTTTCCACCTGCGTGAAGCACGGTCATTACCACTTCCAATGGAGATCTCTTTTCCTTCGAGTGCATGGCTGTTGGAATGCCGCGTCCATCGTCGGATACGGATATGGAATTGTCTTCATGTATGGTCACAACGATATTCTTACAGTAGCCTGCAAGTGCTTCGTCGATCGAGTTATCTACTACTTCGTAAACCAGGTGGTGAAGGCCCTTTACTCCGATGTCGCCGATGTACATTGCAGGGCGTTTACGCACTGCTTCGAGACCTTCGAGTACCTGTATGCTATCAGCCCCGTAACCGCCGGAAACAGCAGGTACTTTTTCTGAGGTTTCTGTATTCATAAATTTCTGGAAATCCTGTTGTTTTGAGTGTAAAAACAAGACCTGCAAATGTACGAAATTTAGGGCAGAAGACGGTGATTTCAACCTCCTGAAAAGCCAATATTTTCAAAGGAAAATCAGCGCTTCACGATTTGGGCTACGAGGTCGGCTTCGGTGGCAATTTTGCCCCCTACGTACACCGTTCCGCGCATCTCGCAAATGCCTCTTCGGATGGGTGCGGAAAGCTCCATTTTGAGGATCATTGTATCGCCCGGGCGGACCATACTTTTGAACTTGCAATTATCGATCTTGAGGAAATAGGTGTCGTAATTCCCTTCGCCGGAGATGTTGATGGCAAGTATGCCGCCGCATTGGGCAAGGGCCTCGATCTGGAGTACGCCGGGCATAACCGGGTTTCCGGGGAAATGCCCCTGGAAAAACCATTCGTTGAAGGTTACATTCTTAATTCCCACAATGTGGGTATCACTCATCTCGATGATCTTGTCGACGAACGAGAAGGGATAGCGATGAGGCAGCTTTGCCTCTATGTATTGCTGGTTATGTATTGGGGGCTGAGCCGGGTCGTACACGGGAGCGCCCTTGTTGTTCCTGTTCTTCCTGATGTATTGTTTGAGCTTGCGGGCAAACTCCACATTCGAACTATGGCCCGGCCTGCTGGCGATAATGTGCGCCTTAACCGGATAGCCCACCAGTGCAAGGTCGCCCACGATGTCGAGGAGCTTATGCCTTGCAGGTTCGTTGGGAAACCGGAGTTCGAGGTTGTTGAGGTATCCCTCACTCTTCACTTCTATCTTATCCTTCTTGAAAATCTTCTGGAGTCTCTTCATCTCCTCGCCATCAACTTTCTTATCCACGATCACAATCGCATTGTTGATGTC
>CBINHQ010000026.1:0-12583 GCA_966250475.1 uncultured Chitinophagaceae bacterium | reverse complement strand
ACGAAGAATGCTGGTAATGTGGTGAACAAGGGTTGGGAGTTTGAAGTTTCATTCAGAGACAGAGTTGGAACCGGCGACTTCACTTATGAGATCGCGGCTAACTTTTCCACTCTCGACAACGAGGTTTCCTTCCTCGATCCTAACTCACCCATACTCTACGGCGCAGGCATTGGTACCGGATGGTCAGCAACAGCAATGCGCGTTGGATATCCTCTCTGGTATTTCAACGGCTACCAAACCGATGGCATTTTTCAATCGCAGGATGAAATCAACTCATATATCTCGAGGCACAACCTCGTGGGATATGCACCAAAGCCCGGCGATCCGATCGTTGTTGACGTGAATGGTGATGGATTGATTTCTCCCGCCGACATGACCTTCATCGGAAGCCCTCATCCTTCTGTAACATATGGCGCAAGATTGAGTCTTGCATACAAAGGATTCGACCTTCTTTGCTTCGTGCAGGGTCAGGCTGGAAATGAAATCCTGATGGGCTTCAACAGAACAGACCGCGGCACGGCGAACAAGCCTGAGTTCTTCTACACCAATCGCTGGACAGGCGAAGGAAGCACCAACGAATGGTTTGCTTCGAATACTTCCAATCCTTACATCTACAACAGCGACCTGATGGTGTTCGATGGTTCGTATGCTCGCATCAGGCAATTGCAGATTGGATACACACTTCCACAGAGATTGATGAACAGGATAAAGGTGACTCGTGCGAGGATCTATGTTTCGCTCGACGACTTCTTCACCTTCACTAAATATCCCGGTGTGGATCCCGAAGGAGGAAGCAATGGCCAGAACAGCATCGGCATCGACAGGGGAGGATACCCGATTCCCCGCAAGGCTATTGTTGGCTTGACATTTAGTTTCTAATCATTAAATGCAGAAACAATGAAAAATTCTTATATACGATCGGCGGTTGTTTGTTTTTCCTTTCTCATTTTTGCAGGAAGCTGCAAAAAGTTTCTCGAGCAGGAGGTGCCCGGAGCATTTCCAGAGCAGGACTTCTACAAGACTGACCAGGATGTATTACAAGCAGTAACCGCTACATACGATATGATGCAGGCTCACTACAACACAAACTGGGGAAGCCTGTACATGATCAAGACCTTACTTTCCGATGAAAGCAACGCAGGTGGAAGCGATGCCGGTGACCAGCCCGGTTATCAAACGCTGGATGATTTCACCTTCGACGCTACTAACGATAAGGTGAGAGATTCATGGAAGATGTGTTACTTCACCATCTACCGTGCTAACAAAGTCATTAATCGATCAGATCCTTCAACCAACCTCAGGAAAAGGTTAATTGCAGAGGCAAAATTCCTGAGAGCGTACAATTATTTCGAACTGGTTTCACTCTGGGGTGATGTGCCGCTGGTGATCGATGATATTCCTCCTGCAGAATACACTTCAACAGGAAGGAAACCCAAGGCGGATGTTTATGCGCAAATCGAACAGGACCTCACAGAAGCGATCGCCGATCTTCCGGTGAAGAGCCAGTACTCGCCTGGTGATAAATTCCGCGCTTCCAAAGGCGCAGCACAGGCGCTGCTTGGAAAGGCATTGCTCTACCAGGAGAAATGGGGCGAGGCAGCGGATGTTTTCGAGACAGTGATCACTTCAATGGAGTATTCACTCGCATCTTCAGTTGGAGCAGCATTCTCACGCTCGCAGGAGTTTGGACAGGAATCTCTCTTCGAAATTTCATATACCACCGAACGCAACTACGACTGGGGTAACTTCCCCTGGGACTGGCAGCCAGAGAGCAATATTCACATTCAGTTGATGGGACCTCGTGCCGATTATTACACCAAAGCGCCTGCGGATTCACTCATCGCAGGTTGGGGCTTCAACCTTCCCACGCAAAAGTTGTGGGATGCATTCATTGCAGCCGGTGATGTGGACAGGAGAAGGCAGACTGTAATGTCGGATGATGAGTTGATCGCTGCCGGAGGCGACTGGACGAATCCAACAGCCTACGACTTCGAAGGATTCTTCCAGAGAAAGTATGGATCATTCCAATCCCAGACGGGTGCGCCGATTGGAGAATTGAACTATGGCACAAACTGGAGACACATCAGGTATGCAGATGTGTTGTTGATGGCAGCCGAAGCAAACTATCGCGACAACAATGAGATCAAGGCAAGAGGCTATCTCAACGAAGTGCGCAACAGGTCGAACCTGGCGGATGTGAATTCTTCAGGCGATGCATTGTTCAACGACATCGTGCGCGAACGTCAGCTTGAATTAGCCTTTGAAGGTGTGCGTTACACTGATCTTGTTCGTTGGGGACTCGCAACGCAGGAGCTTGCATCCAGAGGTTATATCGCGAACAAGCACAACCTTCTGCCCATTCCTGATTTCGATGTGCGCACGGCTTCGCTTACGCAGAATCCGAATTATTAAGCAGCCATTCATTCATCAAAAGAAAAATCTCATGCAAACGATATTTAAGAATAATTCTATTACCTACTGCATGCTCGCGCTGCTTGTATCAGCCTTGATGCTATCATGCAGGTACGACACGAGAGACCTCTCGCCAAAGCCGGAGGCTTCGTTTACCGTTGAACCCATCGCGGGGCAGGTGAACAAGTTTTTATTGAGAAGCACATCCGCCAATGCATTCAGATTTGACTGGGACAAGGGAACAGGAGTTTATGTGCAAGGCAAAGAAGTGGACACGGCGTATTTTCCCGATATGGGAAATTACACGGTGAGACTGTTCGTGTTTGGTCACAGCGGGATTGACAGTGCACAACAGGTGGTGAATGTTGCTGCTGATGATCCTGCAGCCCAAACGCCGATAAAGATTCTGACTGGCAACGATACGCGCACCTGGAAACTCGCTCCCGAACCGGGTGCGTTGTGGATCGGTCCTGACCCGGGCACAACATGGTGGGCAAACAATGCAGCAGATGTTACGTTGAGGTCATGTCTCTTCAACGATGAATACACCTTTACGCTCGCGGGCAATGTGTTTGAGTTTGACAGCAAGGGTGATTTCTATGTGGATGAGGAAGGAGGAGTAGCATGGCCAGCAGGTATGCCCGCAGTGGGATGTTATGCCGTTGGAGATATTCCCGCGCAATTCCAGGCATGGGCAAATTCAGCAAGCTTTACATTCGAAGTAATTAACGATGAAAAACTGAAAGTGACTGGAACGGGAGCGCATCTCGGACTTTACAAGACAGGCACTCCGCCCGATGCGGCAGTAACCACACCTCAGTCTAGCGTGACTTACGACATCGAGTCCATCACGCAGGACAGGCTCGTGCTGAAGCTCGATTATGGTTGGGGCGTCTGGAAGTTCGTATTCACTCCCATGTAAACATTTCAAGCAATCCAATAAGCAGTCGCAAAGTGGAACGCGTTCGCTTTTCCAGGTAAACGCTTCCACTTTATTTTAAATTATTATTGAATGACGATTATGATGACTAAGATTCTTGCATTGTTTCTTATAAGTTTTTTCTGTTCGTGCAGCAAGAGTGGCGGAGGTACATCGACGCCGAAACCCACCGTGACGATCAGCAATGCGAGCCAGACTGAGGGTACAGGCGCGGGCACGACGATGAAATTCACTATTAATTTAAGCGCGCCATACGACGATCAGGTGACCGTAACAGTCTCGACACTTGATGGCACTGCAAAGGCCGGATTGGATTTCATCGCGATCACAAATCAGGAAATAGTTTTTCAGGCCGGCGATCTTCAGAAGGAATTATCCGTTTCCATAATTGCAGATGCGCAGAGGGAAGGAGACGAGAATTTTTCCGTAATGCTAACCGGCGCCACGAATGCAAACATTGAACAGTTCACTGCTACCGGCACGATCCTGAACGATGATGTAGATGTTGATTTCAACGACACAGGTTACGATGCTCCGGATAATTATCCAGGCTACACCCTCGCCTGGGCCGATGAGTTTGATGCAGGCTCTCTCAACTCTTCGATCTGGTCATTTGAGAACGGAGATGGTTGTCCAGCGATCTGCGGATGGGGTAACAACGAACTGGAATATTACAGGCCTGAAAACTTATTCTTCCAGGATGGAAAGATGATCATCGAAGCGAAGAAGGAAAATTTCGGAGGAAAGGAGTACACATCGTCGAAGATTCTTACTCGTGATAAGAAGCACTTAAAATTCGGAAGGATCGATGTGCGTGCAATTCTGCCAAAAGGAAAAGGCATTTGGCCCGCATTCTGGTTGCTGCCTCAACACAATTTGTATGGAGGTTGGCCGAAGAGCGGTGAGATCGATCTCATGGAAATGGTGGGACACGAGCCGAATAAATCTCACGGCACCATCCATTACGGTCCCGGCCCGGGAAGCACGCAGATCACAAGGAGCTATACGCTTCCATCAGGAATTTTCAATGATGAATTTCATGTGTTCTCTCTGGAGTGGTCGCTCGATCAGATCAAGTGGTATATCGATGGTAATTTATTTTCAACTGTCAATCGTGCGGACTTAGGTGCGATGAATTATCCATTCAATGAAGAATTCTTTTTCATCATCAATCTCGCGGTTGGTGGTAATTGGCCGGGCAATCCCGATGCAAATACCGACTTCCCTCAGTTCCTGATTGTCGACTACGTCCGCTGGTACCAGTAGCGTTACCATTAATTAATTAACGAATTAACTAATTCGCTAATTGAATCTGGTACTATTCTTGAAGTCATCGGGCATTCACGTTTCCCTGAAAACTGTCCGAAATGCTTTTAGTCGCCGGGCCACTGCCCCAGGTCTTGAAATTTATGCAGATCGTGTGCCTGATCGTGTTACCGGTCTTGCTAGCCGCATTATTCCTCACCATCTATCTCCATCGCAGAAATAAGAAGACCGCTGAAAAGAAACCTTTAGATCCATTGCAATCCGGCACGCCCGAGAGAGTTGGTTATACAAATGAAAAGGGCGAATTCATACTCATCGATCATTCAAGGCTTATCAGGGAATACAAGCGAAGGCTATCTGCAGGAAATGCCAGATACATGATCATTAAGAATGATCTTTCCAATCTGCGGGAGAAATATCACGCAACTGCACGCTATGTGAGAATTCTTTCTCTAATCAATAAAAACAGTATTATGGAAAACCTGAATGGAACCCTGCCTCCTCAGTTGCTGGAGGAAGTGAACAGGATTGCAAATGAAACAGCATCGGAAAAAAAGGAGCTCCAGTCAAGACTGGCCAAACAGGAAGAGATCAATGAGCGACTCGAGCGGCAGAACAATTCGTTGAAGGAAAGGATTGGAGTCCTGGAATCATCGCCCGATGAACAAGCGGAAGCATTAAAGAAATTAAGCGAAGAGAATCTTGATCTGAAGGAGCGCGTTGCGGGGCTCGAATACCTCGAAGAAGTGCTGGAGGAAAAGAAAGTGCAGATCAATTTTCTCCAGGAACAGTTGGAGCATCGTGTAAAAGCCGGGCATGAAGCAGAAAGGCAGCGTCGACAGGCATTGACAGATTACGAGAATATTCACCAGGAGAATCAATCGCTGATACAACGAATGAATGAAATGGAAAGCGAACTCAATCGCTTGAAGGAAACGGAGTCGCTTGTAAGGCAGCGCGAGCTGGAACTCGATGAGAAGGAACAACTCCTGAAGGCAGGACAGGGGGAGATTTCATATTTACAGAGCTTGCTAGCTGAAGCGAATCGTCAGCATGAATTCACAGCCGCATCACTTGCCGACAGCAATGAGCGCGAAGCGAAGCTAAAGGATGAACTCGAAGGCGCGAGAATTCATATCGATCAATTGGATCAGCGACTGCAGGCAAGCAAGCAGATGATGAAGAGGATACAGGCTGCAATCAGCGAAGAACCTGTTTAATTAACTAATTAGTTAATTAGTCAATTACCATTTGTACGCTTTGAGCCAGGTGTAGAATTCGGTGATCATTTCTCCGTTATCGCTTAGCCATTGTGCGTTTTCCTCGAGATCACGTGAGGCGTAGGCGATGTGGCTGAAGACTTCCAGTAGTCCTTCTTGCTGCATTGCTCGCATGAAGGGGACGTAGTGCTCCCAGTAATAGCCTTTGCTATCTTCCTTTTTCTGTTCCGAGAGAATGTTGATGATCATGTCGAGTTTTAATTGGAGGAGTGCCGTCGGACCAGCATCCTTCAGTGAATCCTGGTGATCTAATGCTGAGAGGAATCCAAGCATCATCTCCATAAATCCGAAATTATCATCCCGCGAAGATGTGTCATCAAGTGCATCGGCGTTGATCGTGATGTTGATCTTGCCATCAACTTCCTCTACATTGCCCTTGATAATGTCTTCCACATTCTTCAGGTTCTCTTTGGCCCTGGTTGTAGTCGGCTCGATGGCGAGAAACGCGAGTGAGGAGAGGAGGGATGGAATTTTGTTGTCCCTCATCAAGCGGCTTAGCAGGAAGTGCGAAGAACCGTGAAGATGGTTACTCGAGATCGCGGCCTTGGTGGCGAGCGCACATTCTTCGTTCTCATTTAATCCTGCAAGTGTGATCGCCTTATTGTAATGAAGGAGATGAAAGCTGGGAAATCTCTCTATCCCTTTCTGATAGACCTTTAGCGCATCCTTTGGCTTGCCGGAGTGGTCGAGCGCATTTCCCCAGGTGACATAGACATTATTCATCATGGGATCTCCTGTATATTTCTTCTCGAGTTTCTTACAGATGTCGATGCACTGATCGTACTTCTTCAGCATGTTGAGGGAGTAGGCCTTCTCGTAATTCGCGTCGAAATGATCGGCGTCCTGCGCAAGCACTTCGTCGTATTTCCTGATTGCACCTTCATAGTCGCCCTTGTCGTGGAGTACAATGCCCTCACGGACGATTTTCATGAGATCGTTTTGTGCGTATGCAGCGATTCCTGAAACCAGGAACAGCAGGAGGAGGGCTTGCTTAAGCATTGTTAGTTATTTTAAAGTAATGTACAAAATTCCCCGCTACTTTTTTTCCGAAGACGACGGACTTGATTGAAATCATCACAACTTGCCCACAATCGGGGTTTGGGGGATACAGGGATATTTTGGTTTTCTCTAAATTGCACTCATGCAACAGTACTTAAATCTACTCCAACACATACTCGATAAGGGAACTGATAAATCAGACCGCACGGGCACAGGCACTCGTAGTTGCTTCGGATACCAGATGCGTTTCGATTTGCAGGATGGGTTTCCTCTCGTGACAACGAAGAAGGTTCATCTCAGAAGCATCATTCATGAATTGCTTTGGTTCCTGAAAGGAGAAACTAACATTGCATATTTGAAAGAAAATGGTGTTTCAATCTGGGACGAATGGGCCGATGAAGAAGGTGAACTTGGTCCTGTGTATGGCAAGCAGTGGAGGAGCTGGCAGGGAGCGGATGGCAGGTTGATTGACCAGGTGAGCGAACTGATCGCGCAGATAAAGAAGAATCCAGACAGTCGCAGGCTGATCATTAGCGCGTGGAATGTCAGCGATCTGCCGAGAATGAAGTTGATGCCTTGTCATGCGATGTTTCAATTCTATGTGGCGAATGGAAAATTGAGTTGCCAGCTTTATCAGCGTTCGGCGGATGTGTTTCTCGGTGTGCCGTTCAATATTGCATCGTATGCGTTGCTGACGATGATGATTGCACAGGTCTGCGACCTTATGCCTGGAGAATTCATTCACACATTTGGTGATGTGCATATTTACAACAATCATATGGAGCAGGTGAGGGAGCAACTCACGCGCAAGCCGTTCCCGCTGCCGGAGATGAAGTTGAATCCGGAGGTGAGGGATATATTTCAATTCAAGTATGAGGATTTTGAGTTGGTGAATTATCAGGCACATCCGGGGATTAAGGCGCCTGTTGCTGTTTAATTATTTAATCATTTAATTTGAAAATTTGAAAATGAGGGAAGAGTGATTTAGTGGAAGGACTATGGGACACGGATTTGGTATGATTGCTTATGATTTATTATGATCGATCTTAGCTGATCATAATTGATGCTTGTTCTGTAAAATTTTATAGACGCAGTTTACATCTTACTGTCACACCGGGCTTGACCCGGGGCCTTTCTCTATCCCCGAAATTTTTGTAAGCCAGATTCTTTAACCGCAGAGTTCGCAGAGGATTGCTCAAAGCACGCCAAGGATTGCCCAAAGGACGCGGAGGGAACCTTAGAATTCGAGAAATATATTTCTAACTGCAGTAGATATTTTTGATAACAACTACTCCGCGCTCTCCGTGTCTTAGCGGTATAAAAAATTCTTAGCGGTAAAAAACCCTAAACGTCCTCTTCACCTTCAACTCCCTCCTCAAAAAAACTACCCCTATAAAAAACAAATCCACCGACGCACGAACAGCCGCATGATCCGTTATCGTCTTCCACGCCTTTTCCATTTCCCCACTCCAGTGAATATCATCGAAGATCAGGATTGAATCATTATGAGTATGCGGCAAAATGCTTTCAAAATACTTCAGTGTCGGCTCGAGCCGATGATTACCGTCGATGTACGCAAGGTCGATCCTTCCCATCTTCGACAACACACCCTCAAGCACATTATCAAAATTTCCCTCCACCACTTCTATGTTCTCTAACCCCAGCGAAGAAAAATTCTCTCTCGCCTTTGCGGCAATCGCCGGTGATCCCTCGATTGTGGTCACGCTTGCTTCCGGATTTGACAATGCCAGATAAGAGGTGGATATGCCCAACGAAGTCCCAAGTTCGAGAATATTCTTGCAGTGATAATACTTTGCTATCCGGTGCAGGAGCTGTCCATACTTCGCAGGCTTTGCTGCATGTGCAGCAATGGAGGAGATGGTTCTTGTCTTGCTGCCTCCGAATGACGAACCTGCGCCAAGGTCAAGCACATCAATCTTAGAGTGATTTCCCTTCAAGTTTTTTCGCATTAATTCAACCCGGGCATAGGAAGGATAATCAGTCTTATCGTTCATCACCTTCGTGATCAGTTCGAAGATAAAAGGAGAATGCATGCCGTGTCCGCGACCATTCGAGGCGGTGAGCAAATAATTGAGGTATTTGCGAATGATTGTAAAACGGGAGTAAGCTTGCAAGTCGTGAGTTTATGATGCGTGTGGGTGATTCATTGTTATTTCTTCCTCGCCTCCCAGACCTGGAAGGAATAACCGTACATGTGTTTCTCATCGGCTTCGTAATCCTTCTGGCTTACCAGGTTCCATGCCGCGGGGTTGAGAGCTGGGAAGTATGTGTCGCCTTCGGGCTCAGCATCCACTCGTGTGAGGTAGATGCGGTTTGCCTTATCGAAGGCTTGTTTGTAGATCTCGCCGCCGCCAATCACAAGCATTTCCTTTACATCCATTTCGTTCACGAGGAAGGCGGCATCGTCGAGACTTTTTACTGCAATGGTGCCGGGCACATTCCAGTCGGATTGCCGGGTGATTACGATATTCTTTCGCCCCGCGAGCGGCTTGCCAAGCGATTCAAAGGTCTTCCTTCCCATAACCACGGGCATTCCCCAGGTAATATTCCGGAAGTGACGCATGTCTTTCGGCAGGCGCCATAGCAACTGGTTATCCTTGCCGATAACGTTGTTGTTGGCGGCTGCAACTACGATGGAAATGATCATGCCTGCAAAGTTATCCCAATTGCCCAATTGCGTTATTGATTAATTAGCTAATCAAAAAAATTATATCTTTCATTTAAATTCGATTTCGAAACCGCCAGTAAATTTCCATTTGATGATTATCGGTCTTCTGAAAGAGCCAGCCAATGAAACGAGAGTATCCCTGCTGGCTGATGGAGTAGCGACACTAACTAAGAAAGGACTAACCGTGCATGTGGAAAGCGATGCGGGGCTGCAATCCTTCCAGACAAACCAGGATTATGAAAAGGCCGGAGGAGTGATCAAGACCCGGGCGGAGATAATGAGTAGTTGCAACATTGTATTGGGAATTCATCCACCTATTGTATCCGAACTTCAGCCAAGCGAACAGCGAATATTCATCGGGGTATACCAGCCTCTCTTCAATTTTCAAATGATGAAGGACTGGGCTTCGCGCAATATCACCTCATTCTCACTGGACATGCTGCCGCGAACCACGCGAGCGCAATCAATGGATGTCCTCAGCTCGCAGGCAAATATTGCAGGCTATAAGGCGGTGATACATGCTGCGAATATTTATCCAAGATATTTTCCAATGTTGATGACGGCGGCGGGAAGCATTGCCCCGGCGAAAATCCTCATCCTCGGTGCGGGAGTGGCCGGTTTGCAGGCCATCGCCACAGCGCGCAGGCTTGGTGCAGTGGTGGAGGTGTTCGATACCAGACCGGCTGTGAAGGAAGAAGTGATGAGCCTGGGTGCGAAGTTCGTAGAGGTGGAAGGGGCTGCCGATGCAAGCAAGGCGGGAGGCTATGCGGTTGAGCAAACCGAAGAATACAAGCAGAAACAGCAGCAACTCATTTCCGACAGCCTCGCGAAGGCCGACATCGTCATTACTACTGCACAGATACCCGGAAAGAAGGCGCCGATCCTCATCACAGAGCAAATGCTTAACGTGATGAAGCGCGGTTCCGTCATCATCGACATCGCTGCGGCCACGGGCGGGAACACTCCTTTTACAAAAAACAACGAGACAATAGATCATAATGGCGTGCGCATCGTCGGCAATTCAAACTTTGCAGCCACCATGCCTTCCGATGCGAGCAAGCTCTATGGAAAGAATGTGCTCAACTTCCTGCAACTGATTATTACAAAAGAAGGAGCCATCAACCTAAATTGGGAAGATGACCTTGTGAAAGGAAGCTGTATTACGCACGGTGGGGTTATCGTTAATGAGAGAGTTAGTCAATTAGTCAATTAACTAATTAGCTAATTAATTAATTGGTTTAAATAATTAAAATAATGAGTGAATTCTTTAATTGGGTTACTGCGAATCAGCAAATCATCTACATCGTAGTGTTGATGATCTTCGTGGGCATTGAGGTAATCGGCAGAGTGCCGAGCGTGTTGCACACTCCATTGATGAGTGGTGCTAACGCGATACACGGCGTGGTGATAATTGGCGCCATCATCGTGATGGGTCAGGCGGAAAGTGACAACTACCTCGCGTTGATCCTTGGATTCCTTGCCGTGGTGCTTGGCACACTCAATGTGGTGGGCGGATTCGTGGTTACCGATCGCATGCTAGAAATGTTCAGAAAGAAAAAGAAGTGAGCGCGCTAAACTTCACTAAGCCGCCAACTGAAATATAATTGTATGGGAGAAAATTTATTGACGCTTTGTTACCTGATTGGTTCTGTCACTTTCATCATTGGATTGAAGATGTTGTCCAATCCCGCTACTGCACGAAGAGGAAACCTCCTCGCGGCCGCGGGCATGAGCATTGCCATCGTGGGCACGATCTTCCTCTATGAGAATGAACATGGCGACCGCCTCGGCAATTATGGATGGATATTCGGCGGCATCGCGATTGGCAGTGTAATCGGTACTCTCGCAGCAAAGAAGGTGAAGATGACGGCGATGCCGGAGATGGTAAGCCTCTTCAATGGAATGGGTGGCGCCTGTGCGGCGTTGATCTCAATAGTTGAATTCGATCACATCGCATTTAACGTGGTACCTGGCTTTCACCAGGAGTTCATTCCTGATGGAGCGAGAGGATTCATTGTTATCATTCTGCTTGGATTGATCATCGGTTCCGTTTCATTCGCAGGAAGCATGATCGCATGGGGAAAGCTTAACGGACGCATCAAAGATTTTTCCTTCCCGGGCCAGCACATTCTCAACATCGTGTTGCTGCTGGTGATACTCGGACTCTCAGTCTACCTCGTCTCAGACTTACAAACCTCGAACTCATATATCTTCTACATCATCTTCGCGCTTTCGCTGTTGTATGGCGTGTTCTTCGTGTTCCCGATCGGCGGGGCCGACATGCCGGTGGTGATTTCATTGCTGAATTCATTTACCGGAGTAGCGGCGGCATGCGGAGGTTTCCTCTACGATAATAAGGTAATGCTTACCGGCGGTATCCTCGTCGGCGCTGCAGGTACGCTTCTCACCATCCTCATGTGTAAGGCAATGAATCGCTCGCTTGCGAATGTGCTCATTGGATCCTTCGGCGGAAATAAGTCTACTGCAGGTGGCCCTAAGGGTGAGCAGGGCTCATATAAGGAAGTCAACCTAACCGATGCGGCCGTGGTTATGTGTTATGCAAACAAGGTATTGATCGTGCCGGGCTACGGACTTGCGGTTGCGCAGGCACAGCACGTCTGCCACGACCTCGAGAAACTTCTCGAGTCGAAAGGAGTGGAGGTGAAGTACGCCATCCATCCCGTTGCAGGCCGCATGCCCGGTCACATGAATGTATTGCTCGCGGAAGCAGATGTTAGCTACGACAAGCTCCTCGAAATGGAGCAGGCAAACGAAGAGTTCCCATCGACCGATGTGGTGCTAATTCTCGGAGCGAATGACGTGGTTAATCCCGCAGCGAAA
The DNA here is from genome assembly GCA_966250475.1 of uncultured Chitinophagaceae bacterium. Lineage (GTDB taxonomy): Bacteria > Bacteroidota > Bacteroidia > Chitinophagales > Chitinophagaceae > CBINHQ01. Next base: position 156 of record CBINHQ010000026.1, on the reverse strand, counting down.
TCAGACCCTGCTTCTCCGATCTACGGAATGCCGATACTCGATGTCGAACTCGCGAAGTCTGTGATTGTAAACAAACGAAGCATGAAACCAGGTTATGCAGGCATCGAGAATGATCTTTTCTTCCGGTCAAAGACATCCATGCTGTTTGGCGATGCG
>CBINHQ010000025.1:0-12695 GCA_966250475.1 uncultured Chitinophagaceae bacterium | reverse complement strand
ATTCTCCACTATCCTTATTTGCTTAATCCATTGATCTCCGACGCGCAGATAGTGATACCTCTCAAGCCCATATGTCCCCGGGCTCCTGATCCGGTAATGTTTGGCCTTTCCCAGACGAATACATCATCTGCCGGGTCAATCAGTTTGAGTTTTACGAGGCCCTTACCCGTACTGTCGTACAATACAAATTCAGCCGAGAATCTGTAAGTCCGAATGGTGTTTGTTTTTGAACGATACACTTCCAATTCCGGTTCACTCACCTCAAGTTTCGCTGTTAGTCCAGCCGTGCAGTCGAGGCAGACCTGTTTTCCCTTCACTTCCGTCAATGTGGAAGGCAATATCTCCGTAATCTTTTTCATCAGTGAAGGTTTGATTTTGTAACCAGGAGGAGTTATGATAGTATAACGATCGGGATAGGAGTCAGACCGCGTGGGCTTTGAACTTCGACAAGATGTAACTGTGAGCAACAGGACGAAGAATCCTAATGTGTAGATTTGTTTCAAGGCACTTGATTTGGTGTATTGAGTTTCGAAGCTAAAGGTAGCCTTATTTGTCAGCGTCACTGTTATAAAAATCCTAATTACGCTTCCTGCAAAACTCACTCGGGAAAATACTATAGTTTCCCTTCGATAGTTTCCTAATTTTACAACGAACAATATCCGCTTCATGCTTAAACACCTTTTCCCCGGCCTGCTCTGCCTGATCATCCTTTCCTGTTCACCGCGGATTCAACCCGAGAAACCCTTACTCACGCAAACAAATTTCAACCTCGACTCCGTGCCTTTATCGGAGATAAACATTCCCGTCCAAGTAAGCCTGAAGCCAATCTTTGCAATGGCTGAGCGCAGAGTCGATACGGTATTTACCTCTCCCGATTATCCTAATGGCTGGGTGCATGCCGGCTGCGACATGAGATACAAATACACATTTCGCAGAAGTCCACTCCGCATCAGCGCTATTGGTAATAGTTTCGACCTTGGCTTTACAGGATACTATCGCATCATCGGATCAACGCGTGTCTGCGTGATGGGCGCAGCGGTATCGCCCTGGTCATCTCCCTGCCGCTGCGGCTTCGATGAAGGAGAACGCAGCGTGGATGTCTCTTTTTCGAATTCCATTTCACTCCAGCGCGATTACAGGATCAGGCTTCAAACCAAGCGAAACGATCCAGTCCCATTGGATAAATGTGAGGTCTGCTTCTGGGGACTGGACATCACCAAGCAGGTAATGAAAGGTCTGACAGAAGAACTCGACCTCGCGAAGACAGAACTCGACCGCAACTATGGAACTGTTGACATGCGGCAGCCCTTCCAGCAGTTGTGGAATGAATTGAACAAGGCCTACAACATCTACGACCTCGGATGGATGCAGATAAACCCGCAACGTATTCACGTGAATAATCTCTACGCCAGCGGCGATTCCCTCTACGTCTATCTCGGTTTGTCAGCCAAACCCGTGATCAGTTTCGAACGACCTCTGGACAAGGAGAGCCCGGTACCCCCCATCAGCGAATTCAATCCCCGACAGGGATTCTCAGTCTTCCTCGATGCCGTGCTCGATTATGATTCGCTCAGCCAGATTCTCAACGAGCAATTGGTGGACATGGAATTCGATCTGAACAAAGGACCTGTCAAGAAGAAATTCATCATTAAGAATTGCAAAGTATATGGAGAGGGAAACGAGAAGCTGATCATCAAGGTTGATTTCGCCGGCACAAACAAGGGTGAATTCTACCTCACTGGCAAACCTGTATTCAATAAGGAAACAAAAGTTCTCGAGGTAGCAAACCTCGACTTCGATATTCGCTCTAAAAATGCTTTGCTGAAAACTGCAGAGTGGCTCTTCAGCCGGAGGATCACAAATGAAATAGCACGATACACGCGATACGACCTCTCAACCTACATCGACACCGCAAAGACAATGGTGAATGAACAATTGAACAGGGAATGGATTCACGGAGTGCACAGCATTGGAAACATCGACGACATTACCATTGAAAGCATTTATCCATTTAGTCGTCATCTTGTGATACGGAGCAATTGCACCGGCACGCTTTCGGTGAAGGTTGATTCGATCGACTTCAGTCTCTGAGTCCCTGTGCCTCATCCCTTATCTTGAAACTGAAATGCCGCTGCGCCACGTAGCTGAAAAGTACCACGATAACGATGGTGAGGAACTGCGCCAGTATGGGATAGATGCCGAATACTTCCACAAATATTTTCAGCAGGATATAATTCAACGCAAGATTGAAGAGGCAGACCATGAAGTATCGAAATAATTGAATTCTTCCCTTCATGTTTGAGTCGCTGAACACGACGTATTTCATCAAGAAAAACCCGAGGGGAAAAGAAACCAAAAACGAAATGAACAATGCTGCGATGTGCGACTTGAAAGCGTAGAACTGCAGGTTGAGCATGCTTCCTCGCAGGATGAATTCGTAGCTCACGAGGTAAGCGCCAAAGCCAATCGCTGTGTTCGCTGCTCCCGACACGGCATACCGGAAAGTCTGGAGGTTCATGATCCTTTTGAATGGAGGGTAGAAGAAATCGATAACGGGTAACAGCAGGTCCCTCGCGCTATGTATATGCCTTCTCATCGAAATACAAAGATATTTTAATTGGTCAATTAGCTAATTTGCTATTAGGCCAATCAGCTAATTAATTAATTTCGCCAGCAAAATAAAGAAAGGATGAGTATTGTCAGCGGGCTGAGACCTATCGTGACGAAAGCAATTAAAGACCTCTACGGACAGGATCTGAATGAGTCGGATATTACCATCAACGCCACCAAACCGGAATTCGAAGGCGACTACACTGTGGTGTTGTTTTCATTCGTGAAGCAGCTTCGCAAATCACCCGAGGCATTGGGCAATGAACTTGGTGAAAGACTGAAGGCCGATAATCCGTCTCTCATTACTTCTTTCAATGTGATCAAGGGGTTTCTCAACCTCGTGATCTCCGATGCATACTGGGCGGATTTTCTGTACACTCGCTATTCCGATGAAGGATTTGGAAAATTCCCCTCCACTGGCAAGACGATAATCGTGGAGTACTCCTCTCCCAACACCAACAAGCCGCTGCATCTCGGACATCTTCGCAACAACTTCCTTGGATGGAGTGTGGCGGAAATCCTGAAGAATGCGGGCTACAAAGTGGTAAAGACCGCGATAAATAATGATCGCGGCATTCATATCTGCAAGTCGATGGTGGCCTGGCTGAAATTTGGTGAAGGGAAGACGCCCGAATCTACAGGCATCAAGGGCGATCATTTTGTTGGAGATTATTATGTGTTATTTGGCGTTGAACATAAGAAGGAAGTGCAAAAGCTGGTAAGCGAAGGAATGTCAGCAGAGGAAGCTGAAAGAAATTCATCCATAATGCAGGCGGCGCAGAGGATGTTACTCGAGTGGGAGAACGGCGATCCCGAAGTGCGTGCACTCTGGGAGCAGATGAACGGTTGGGTGTACGAGGGTTTCAGGGAAACATACAACAGAATCGGCAGCGACTTCGATAAGAATTATTTCGAAAGCGAGACCTACCTCCTCGGAAAGGAAATCGTTGACGAAGGTCTGGCGAAAGGTGTATTCTTCCGCAAGGATGATGGCAGCGTATGGATTGACCTGACGAGCGAAGGACTCGATGAGAAACTATTGTTGCGTAAAGATGGTACATCTGTTTACATCACCCAAGACCTTGGGCTAGCTGATAAGAAATACGAAGAATTCAAATACGACCAGAGCTTCTATGTGATAGCTGATGAACAGAATTATCACATGAAAGTGTTGAAACTGGTCTTGCAAAAATTAGGAAAGCCATATGCTGATGGAATCTTTCATCTCAGCTATGGAATGGTGGAATTGCCTTCCGGCAGGATGAAGACGCGCGAAGGAACGGTGGTGGACGCAGATGATCTCCTCGAGGAATTGAAGAAAGTGGCTAAGGAGAAGACGGAAGAATTAGGTAAGGTCAGCGACTTCAATCCGGGTGAGTTGAATGAATTGTACGATACAATTTCTCTTGGCGCATTGAAGTTCTTCCTCCTGCGTGTGGACCCGAAGAAGCGGATGATCTTCAACCCCGAGGAGAGCATCGACATTCATGGCTTCACTGGACCGTTTGTGCAATACACTTACGCGAGAATTCGCTCGATCCTTCGTAAAGAAAAGCCATCAGGAAAAGGCATACAAACCGCGCAGTTGTCGAAGCAGGAGAAGGAACTTATCATTCTGCTCGAACAGTATCCTGTCATACTTGAACAGGCGATGCAGGAACACAATCCTTCTGTAATCGCAATCTATGTGTTCAACCTGGCGAAGCAGTTCAATACATTTTATACGGGGCATTAGGTTTTGAATGCTGATACTACGGAGCAGAAGGAATTGCGTTTGCAATTGGCGGAGTTGACTTCGAGGGTAATTTCTGAAGGGATGAGATTGTTGGGGATAAGGGTGCCGGAGAGAATGTAGTGTTTAATTAACTAATTTGCTAATTAACCAATTAATTAATTGGTCAAAGACTTGCATGAAAATCACACCAGCTAATATTATTAAGCGGCTTTCCCGATTTTCCATTCTTATACGTCAGGTACGACTTCCTTACCTCTTCATAACTCTTCCACTCACCCTTCGTCTCTTCACCGAATGGCCCTGATGAACCACCCACATATCGCGAAGGAAGAATGTTTTTCATCTTGTCTTTGAAAGAGTGTTTAACGCGGCGATAAGTAATGTACCAGTTCTTCCCTTCAAGGGATGTATTCAATGGCCTGAAATTATTCGCCTGGTTAATCAGTTTGAATTTCCTGTATCCTTTCTGATGTAAGATATCCAGCCATTCAACTTCATTTGATTCGCATGAAACATATTGTGGCCTTACGAGCGACTCCTGGATTTCTTTTATTGCCAGGTAGTCGAAGCCTTCGATATCTACTTTCAGATAATAAGGGCATCCATATTTTTCAAAGAGTGACTTTGTGCGAACAGTTTTTATGTTTATGATCTCAAAGGGAGTATTGTTGCGTGTGCCGATCTCCCGGTCGAACGAACTCCATTCGCTGGAGTGTTTATTGACGTAGAATGGCATCTCCCCTTCTTCTTCTGCAATGCCAACATTCACAATGGTAAGCCTTCCCGATTCGATTTCGGATTTGAATTTGGCCTCGCATTCGCGGGCAAGAACGGGGTTAGCTTCCACCGCCACGACTGAATAGCCGTTTTTGAGGTAGAATTTTGTGTCCTCGCCTTTGTGCATTCCGATGTCGAAAATGAGGTTGGGGTTTAGCTGCATTGTGGTTGAATGTTGGTCAAAACTATAATAATTAGCTAATTAATTAATTAGTTAATTAGCTAATTAACTCACAGCCCCATCATCATCTTCTTCTGCTTCAGCGCCGCCAAACTCGGATCCATTTCAATCGCCTTATCACAAAGCATCTGTCCCTTTTCCTTATCGCCTTTCTTTTGATAGCACATGCCAATCATATACAGCGCAGAAGCGTTTTGCTTATCGTATTCGAGAATCTTATCCCAGTAGTCCATGGCATCCTGGTATTTGCCTTTGTAGTAGTATGCTTCGGCCACCATGTTCAGCACATTCACATCACTTGGTTTGCGCTTCAGCACTTCGTTCATGATCTCACCGCCCTTGTCGAGGTTGCCTGCGTTGAGGTATGCGATGCCGAGGTTCTCGAGGTATGAATTGTCTTTATGAAGTCCTTTGTCACCCGCGAGCTGGATGTACTTCAGTGCGTTCTTGTCGTCGTGAATCGCGTAATACATCAATCCCATTTCGTAGATCCAGTTAGGCTTGGTAGTGTCGAGGTCTATTGCCTTCTGGAAATACGGAATCGCTTTTTTGTGATTCGACATATCGCTATAGCTACGAGCGATCATGTAAGGAATTTCTCCGTTAGCGGGATCTTCCTTTGCGGCTTCGTTGAGCACGCGGATTGCTTCGCCATAATTTTCCCTGTCGTAATGCACCTTGCCTACGTAGAAGTTCACTTTTTGTGAAGGATCGGCCTTGCGAAGCATTCCTGCATATTTGATCACATCGTCCTGCTGACGGAGATTGTACGAAAGCATCATGATCTCTTTCAGTGTTGAAGCGGAGTTATCGCCCATTTCTACAAGCTTCTTGTAAGTCTCGTATGCAGGATAATACTTTCTGAGGCTTTGATAAGCGGATGCGAGTTCGCGTAGTACTTCCTTGTTGTCGTTATCGAATTTCGCGGCCTTTTCAAACTCACGAAGCGCGGGCATGTTGCGACCCTTTGCTTTTTCTTCACGGCCTTTTTTGAGGTAGACTGCTGCGCTGTCGGACGACTGCGCGAATGTAGATGCCGATGCAAACACAAGCATGGCCAGCATAATCAGTTTCACAGGATTAATTTTCATTGGATTTCTTAATAGGATTTGCATGCAAATTTAGATTTTAATGTGGAAAGATCATGAGCTTCACACGTCTTTTACATTAGATCTAACTCTAAATTACAATTTATTTAAGGATCAGCGCGGCCAATGGTGGAAGGTTGACCGTTAGGTGGTATATCTTCTGCTCCTTATCGTAAAGCTGCGAGCGAATGTCCGGGTTATAAACGTTGCCGGTACCACCGAATATTGTCTTGTCACTGTTGAAGATTTCCACCGTGTAAGTCTTTTCCCTTACTGTTATCTCCCAATCCATTCGCACTACGGGAGTCATGTTGAGAATGATTAACAGATCATCTGCAGTTCTGTTTCCTTTTCTACGGTAAACGATCACCGATTCCTGGCGATGATAGAGATCCACCCATTCAAATCCTGAATGAATGAACTGGTTCTGATACATGGCCGGCTCGTTGCGAAGAATCCTGTTTAATTCTGCTACGCAATCTTTCAACTGCCTGTGCAAGTCGAATTGCAGCAAGTGCCAGTCGAGTTGCGTCTTGTAATTCCATTCTGTGGTCTGACCGAATTCATTTCCCATGAACAAAAGCTTTCCCCCTGGATGCGTCCACATGTAAGCATACATCAGTCGAAGGTTAGCGAACTTCTGCCATTCATCGCCGGGCATCTTGTAGATCATGGGACTCTTGCCATGCACAACTTCATCGTGAGAAAATGGAAGCATGAAGTTCTCATCATAATAATACATCATGCTGAATGAGAACTTATCCTGGTTCACATTGCGAAGTATTGGATCGAGTTTGAAGTAGTCGAGTGTGTCGTGCATCCAGCCCATCATCCATTTCATGCCGAAGCCGAGACCTCCCTTCCATGTGGGAGCGGAGATGCCTGGCCAGTCGGTCGCTTCCTCGGCGATTGTCTGCACATCTGGGAAGTCGCGGAAGATCGTCTCATTCAGATCGCGGATGAATGCGATTGCTTCGAGGTTTCCGTCACCGCCAAGTTCATTCGGCTCCCATTCTCCTTCCTCACGGGAATAATTCAGCTTGAGCATCGAGCTCACCGCATCCACGCGCATGCCATCTATGTGGAATAGGTCGAACCAAAACCTCGCGCAGCTGATGAGGAATGACTTCACCTCTCCCCTCTTGTAATTGAAAATATAACTGTTCCAGTCGGGATGAAATCCCTTTCGCATATCGGCGTATTCGTAAGTGTGTGTGCCGTCGAACATGAACAGTCCATGCGCATCATAAGGAAAATGCGAAGGCACCCAGTCGAGAATCACTCCAATGCCTGCCTGGTGAAATTCATCGATGAGTCGCATCAGTCCCTGCGGATCGCCGAAGCGCGAGGTCGGAGCGAAGAATCCAGTACATTGATAACCCCAGCTTCCATCGAAGGGATGCTCCATCACCGGCATGAACTCCACGTGTGTGAATCCCATTTCTTTCACATATGGAACGAGTCTTTCCGCCAGCTGGTCGTATGTATTGTATGAACCCTCATCATTCGGGTCGGGGCGTTGCCAGCTCGCGAGGTGAACTTCATACACGCTCCATGGTGCCTCGAGGGAGTTGTGTTTCTTCCGCTTCTTCATCCATTCCCCATCTTTCCAATCATAATGCATGTCCCAGGTGATGCTTGCCGTTGCCGGACGCTTCTCCCAGAAATGCGCGAAGGGATCTCCCTTGTCGGTCTCCCTGCTATCGTAACCAACTATGTGATACTTGTATGATTCGCCGAGTTTGAATCCGGGAATGAAGCCTTCCCAGATGCCGCTCTTGTCCCAACGCGGAAACAAAGGATGCGCATGATTCTTCCAGTCGTTGAAGTTGCCGATCACCGAAACCGAAGTGGCGTTGGGCGCCCATACGCAGAAATACATTCCCCACTGGCCATTGACCTTGATGGAATGTGAACCGAATTTTTTGTAAAGCTGATAATGGGTTCCCTGCTGGTAGTTGCGAACATCATCCTCATTAAGCAGGGAGTAATTCCAGACAGGGCCTGAGGCATCCACGAAATGCTCCTCCTCGTAGCGTTGCGAACCTGCTGCACCTGACATTTTATGATCGCCGTTAATTTTTTCCTGCTTCATCTTGTGGAATTTCCTATTGGTCGCATCTGAACCTAACTTACACCTTTTTATTGAAATCTTAACATACCGTACAAACCATCGGCCACAGATATTAAGTTATTTACCCATTTTTGCAGCGGTTTTGTGTTTAAGGTCTGACTGCCGGGTTGTGAAAATGGATTAGAAATCCTGTGTTACGGGCAGAAAACTCAACATAAAACCCGAAAACCTGTTTACCCATTGTTCGGATGTGTTGCCGCATCAAAAGCGAAAACCGTTAAACCAACCAAATGAGAAAATCCTTCTTCGCACTGCTTTGTTTCTTCTTCGTTGCAGGTCTCTCTGCGTATGGACAGTCCTCCCTTGTGAGGGGTTCACTAAAAGATACCACCGATGGCAAGAACCTCGAGAATGCAGTTATCTCCTTACTTCGGGAGTCAGATTCCGTGTTGGTGAAATTCGCACGCGCAGACCGATCAGGTAAATTCGAGGTGAAGGGCCTCGATGCAGGAAAGTACATTGTGATGATCACACATCCTTACGTAGGAGATTATTTTGATCGGGTCACCGTGAATGAAGGTGCGAATGAACTCGGCAACATCGTCATGGTGCCGAAGTCGAAGCTCCTCGCTGAGGTGATCATACGCAGCGGCTCTCCAATCAGAATTAAAGGTGATACTACGGTTTATACGGCCGATAGTTTTAAGGTACGTCCCGGTGCAAACGTGGAGGAATTACTCCGCAGGTTGCCGGGTATCCAGGTTGACAGGAACGGAGAGATCACAGCAATGGGTGAAAAGGTGAAGAAGGTGTTGGTGGATGGTGAAGAATTCTTCGGCTCCGATCCCGGCATCGCCACGAAAAACCTGCGCGCCGATGTGGTGAAGGAAGTAGAGGTATTTGATAAGAAGAGCGACCAGGCTGAGTTCACCGGCATCGACGATGGCGTAAAGGACAAGACCATCAACCTTAAATTGAAAGAAGATAAGAAGAATGGCTACTTCGGTAAACTCGAAGTCGGCGGCGGCCTCGATCCAAAACTCTACAGCAATGCCCTCATGGCAAATGCCTTCAAAGGCAAGCGTAAGATCGCCGGTTATGGCATCATGAGCAATACAGGACAAACGAACCTCGACTGGCAGGAGGCGCAGAACTATGGCGGCGGCATGGATGGCATGACCACCGGCATTACGGAAGATGGTGGCATGTTCGTGTCCTTTACCTCTGATGGCGATGATAATTACTATGGAGGAAGAAACGGCATTCCCACAAACTGGAACGGCGGATTTCACTACAGCAATAAATTCAAGGACAAGAACAGTCTCAACCTCGGATATAAGTTTACCAAGGTGAACGCTCCCGGAATCACGCGCATGTTCTCCCGCCAGTTCCTCGACGAGAACACCATTGCAAAGAATTCCTATGCCGACAGGTACAACTCGAATATCAAGCACGGCTTTAACCTCACCTTCGAGACTAACATCGATTCGATGAATTCGCTGAAGTGGACTACCCGTGTGAATGCCACTAACAGGAAACAGGAAAACCATGATTTTTCAGAATCGTGGTATGAAGGAGGTGACACGCTCAACAACAGCACGCGTAACAGCACCAACGTTTCCGACAACAAGAGCGTGATCTCTACCTTGCTCTGGAAGCACAAGTTCAAAAAGGTGTCTCGCACGCTATCCGTGAACATGGACATCAACTGGAGCGAAACGAAGAATGAAGGTTTGCTTTACGCCATCAATAATTATTTCAGCGGCGGAATGGTCGACAACCGCGATACCATCGACCAACAGAATCTCTACACCACCGGCAACAAGAGCATCAACACGAGGATTGCATACACCGAACCGTTGATGAAGGATACCTATCTCGAGTTCAGCTACGCGCTTGCATATTACAACAACTCAAACGACAGGATCATCAACGCGAATGATGGCACGGGCAAGTACACAGACAAGATCGATTCACTCAGCAATTCCTTCGTGTTTAACCGTCTTCAGAACACTCCGGGTGCAAACTTCCGTGTGGTAAAGAAGAAGTACAATTTCTCCTTCGGAACTTCTGTTGCTTTCAGCAATTTCATTCAGAAGAATGTGACCGAGGATGAGAAGTACACTTACGACTTCGTGAACTTCTTCCCCCGAGCGAACTTCCAGTACAAGTTCAAGCCGAATGTGAATTTCCGCTTCAACTATAACGGAAATACAACCGCGCCTTCGCTTGAACAACTGCAACCTATCAGAGTGAATACAGATCCCCTGAACATCTACATTGGTAACCCTGATCTGAAGCAGACCTTCAGGCACAACTTCAGCGTAGGATACAATTCATACAACGTTCTCAAGGAACGCAACATCTGGACAAACCTGAACGTGTATTTTGCAAGGAATGCTTTCTCGCAATACAGCACCATCGATGCCGAGGGTAAGCGTACCTACCAAACGGTGAACGTGAATGGCCAGTATGGCATCAACTTCTTCGGCGACTATGGCTTTAAGATCCCCGATACAAAATGGAGGCTTGGATTCGGCCCTACTCTCAACCACAATCAAAACGTAGATTTTGTGAACGGCCTGAGGAACGTTACCAGGACAACTGGTTATGGCGCCAGGATCTCCGTGAGCCAGTACGTGGAGAACAAATACAACTTCCACATCGGGCCAAACATCACCATGAACCACTCGAAGGCTTCTGTCAGCAATCGCGGAAATGCCGACTACTGGCAGGTGCAGGGCTGGGCTTCTGCGGAAGTGATATTCCTGAAGAGTTTTGAAATTCGTTCCGATGCCGAGGTGCAGTTCAGGAAGAAGGATCCGCTGTTCTCACCCGATAATAATTTCACTCGCTGGAATGCGCACCTCACGAAGCGCTTCTTCAAAAATGAATTCGAGGTGACCTTCTCGGTGTACGACATCCTGAACCAGAACAGGGGTTACTACCGCAACTTCAACAGCAGTTCATTCTCTGAGACCTTCCACAACACCCTGCAGCGCTTCTGGCAGTTGAAGCTCACATGGAATTTTTCAAAGAACGGTAAACCCGCATCATTCTAATTCAAACTGATTATCGATATGAAAAAGCTATTTCTCATCGCCTGCATAATTTCGACCAGCGTATTGCACGGCCAGCAATTCATCAACAGCGGCCAGGTGGAGTTCGAGGTTAGGACGAATATTCACAAGGTATTCGGCGACGGCATCTGGGCCGATATGGCACGCGAGCGCTTTCCGCAGTTCTCGACGAACTACTACACATTTACATTTAGTAATAACAAAGCCGTGTATCATTTCGACCGCAATGGTGATCAGCAGAAAATTCCCTGGGGAAGGGAGAAGGAAGATGATATCTGGTACAATGATTATGCATCGGGAACCTACATTGATCAAAAGTGGGTGTTCGACAATACCTACCTGCTCACCGATTCTCTGCTCGACATAGAATGGAAACTCTTCCCATACGAAACCCGCGACATTGCGGGATTCAACTGCCGTAAGGCTCAAGCGATCCTGTTTGACAGCGTGTATGTGTTTGCATTCTACACCGACGAGATTACGATTCCCGGCGGGCCGATGGGATTGAATGGTCTTCCCGGCATGATTCTCGGCATTACCATTCCGCGCATGCATACGAGCTGGGTGGCGACGAAGGTTTCGTTGAATTATGATCCGAAGAAGATTACTCCTCCTACCAAGGGAAAAAAGCGAAACACAACCGATCTGTTGGAGAATGTGATAAAGGCGACGAAGGATTGGGGGAACTGGGGGCAGCAGGCGGTGTGGGGGATTTTTCTTTAGGGGGATTGGTTAATTAGCTAATTAGTTAATTAGCTAATTAGTTAATTAGTTAATTAGTTAATTATTTAATGCGCGCAGATGTTTTCGCAGAGGAAGCGGAGGGAGCATTAGAGGAATATAGGGCTTCCCCTACGAACTAAAACTGTACTGAAAACGATAATTTTTTTTGAAGCTTTTCAAAAGTCTCTTTCACATATCCAGGATGAAGAAAAATAGTACTGGAATCGCTAACCACATAGCTGACGCTAATCCTGATTTGCATGTTTATTAAATCTGATCTCTTTAATTGCTGGCTCGATGTACTGGCCGGCAAGCTAAATTCATACTTATCTCCTGCTCTGATCTGAATTGCAAATGCAGAATCATTAGGTTCTGTGAAATCGAAAACAAATCCATACTCACAGCCTAATCCTAATCGAATCATACC
>CBINHQ010000024.1:0-12702 GCA_966250475.1 uncultured Chitinophagaceae bacterium | reverse complement strand
CGCAAATCCCTACAATCCGCTCTTTGAAATCAAATGATCGGTTTGTGTAATTCTTAAACTGAAATGCAGATATGGAATGGAGGAAGAGCATAGGATGCAAGATAGGGGTTTGGGGAAAGTGTTAAACGTAGAGCGTATACCGTTTACCGTTGACCGTTGACAGTGGACCGTTAACGGTCAACGGTTAACGGTCAACGGTTAACTGTCAACGGCATACGGTAAACTATTCATATCTCTTTTTCCCTTATTTTTGCCCCTCAAATTTAACCCCTTGGCTAGCAAATTTTCGAAAGAAACATATCTCTACTGGTATGAGCTAATGCAGCTCATCAGGCAGTTTGAACTCACGGCGGAAGAGAAGTACAAGATGGAAGGAAAGATCCGGGGGTTCTTCCATGCCTACATCGGGCAGGAAGCTATTGCCGCGGGATGTATGACGGCCACCAGGCCCGAAGACCTCTACATCACTGCTTATCGCGACCATGGTCTTGCGATCGCCAAGGGTGTATCTGTTGATAGCTGCATGGCAGAATTATACGGAAAGGCTACAGGCTGCGCGAAGGGTAAAGGGGGAAGCATGCACTTCTTTGGCAAGGACGTTAATTTCTACGGCGGTCACGGTATCGTGGGTGCACAGATTGGCACCGGCGCAGGTCTTGCTTTTGCAGAGAAGTACCGCGATTCAGACAACGTAGTCCTCTGTTACTTCGGTGATGGAGCCGCAAGGCAGGGCATGCTGCATGAGACCTTCAACCTGGCCATGCTCTGGAAGCTTCCGGTTGTGTTCATTTGCGAAAACAACAACTACGCGATGGGTACTTCCGTTGAGCGTACATCAAACGTAGTGGACATCTATAAACTTGGTGATGCATACGATATGCCCGCCGATACAATCGACGGAATGAGCGCAGAAGCCGTTCACGAAGGCGTGGGCCGCGCAGTGAAGAGAGCTAGAGAAAAGGGCGGACCCACACTTCTGGAAATAAAGACTTATCGCTACAAAGGACATTCCATCAGCGACCCGCAGAAGTACCGCACCAAGGAAGAAGTGGATGAATACAAAGGAAAGGATCCCATCCAGCAGGTCAGGAATACGATTCTAAAAAACAAATTTGCAACGGAAGAGGAACTTGGCGCGATCGACAAACGTGTGGATGAGATCGTTACCAATTCAGTAAAGTTCGCCGAAGAAAGCCCATGGCCTGATGATGATGAGGTATTGAAGGATATCTATATCGATCAGAATTATCCGTTCATCGTCGACTAATTAATTTCAACAAAACCGTAATAAACAACACAACATAGATTTTTATGGCAGAAAAGCAACATGTGCAGGATGTAGACGTGGTAGAACGCGCGAAAGATTTCTGGTCGCGGTACAGCAAGCCCATCTCTGTGGTATTTGCTGTTGTAGTGCTCGGAGTGAGCGGCTACTTCATTTATAAGAATTACATCCAGGCCCCCAGGGAGACTAAAGCAGTGGAGGCAATGTACAAGGCTGAAGAATATTATCGCCTCGATTCACTGAACCTCGCACTCAATGGCGACGGACAGCACCAGGGTTTCCTGAAGGTGATCTCAAGCTACGGAAGTACGAAGGCTGGCAACCTCGCAAAGTTCTACGCAGGCGCCATCTATGTGAAGATGGAAGACTACCAGAATGCTGTTAAGTACCTGAAAGATTTCTCTACCGATTCAAAGCCCACGCAGGCCAGGGCATACAAACTCCTTGGCGATGCTTATGCAGGACTCAACAACCAGAAAGAAGCATTTAGCAATTACAAGAAAGCCGGAAGATACTTCGAAGAAGATAAGACCAACTCTGCTCAAGCGCTCTTCCTTGCAGCTTATTATGCAGACCGTGTGATGAAGAATCAGAAAGAAGCAATCGAACTCTACAAGGAACTAAAGACAAAATATCCCAACACAAGGGAAGGTTTTGATGCAGATAACTACCTTGCACAACTTGGCGTGTACAATGTAAACTGATATGGCTGACGTTTCACACAGCAATTTATTAAATACAGACACAGGCATTCTGAACGTTCAGGATGCCTGTATCGTTTTGGTAAAAACGGAATGGAATGCTGCCATTGTTGACAAGCTTGAAGAAGGATGCAGAAGAGTACTTGAGCAGCATGGCATCAGCAAGATCGTAACCGTTGTTGTTCCCGGTGCAGTCGAAATTCCTTTCGCGATAAAAGCATACTGGCAGGCTGCAGAAGCTTCGGTAGGAAGAAGGGAAAAGCCAAACGCCTTCATCGCTCTCGGTTGTGTGATAAGAGGAGGCACTCCCCATTTCGAATACGTATGCAGATCAGTAACCGATGGCGTGCTCCAACTCAACCTCACGATTCCGGTTCCATCCATCTTTGGAGTATTGACGGTAGATGATGAGAGCCAGGCCCGCGAAAGAATAGGAGGTTCGCATGGACACAAAGGAGAAGAGGCTGCGATCACTGCATTGAAAATGGTGAGTCTTCAACGCGGGCTTTAGAATAATTCAATCAAACTAGCGAAAATTGACGGTTCAAATCTTCATACCCTGCTTCGTAGACCAGCTTTTTCCGGAGACCGGTTTCAACATGGTCAGCCTGCTGGAGAAGGCAGGATGTACCGTCAAATACAATCCTTCACAAACCTGTTGCGGTCAGCCTGCGTTTAACGCGGGATACTGGGATGAATCGAAATCTGTCTGCTCCAAATTCATCAAAGACTTCAGCGGAGCCGATTATATCGTAGCACCCAGCGCGAGTTGTGTAGGCTTTGTGAGAAATTATTACCCTAAGTTATTCGACAATTCTTCGATGCACAATGATGTGCTTGCTCTTGGCAAGAGAATTTTCGAATTGTCGGAATTTCTTGTACACGTGTTGAAGAAAGAAAACTTCGGCGCGGAATTGCAGGGCAAGGCAACATACCACGATAGTTGCGCGGGGCTTCGCGAATGCAAAATAAAGGAAGAGCCGAGGAGACTCCTCGCGGGAGTAAAGGGATTGGAACTGGTGGAAATGGAAGATGTGGAAACATGTTGCGGCTTCGGTGGCACATTCGCCGTGAAGTTCGAGGCTATTTCAATTGCAATGGCCGAGCAGAAGGTCAACCATGCCCTCGCCACCGGCGCGAAATACCTGATTTCAACCGATCATTCCTGTCTCATGCATTTGAAGGGATACATTAAGCAGAAGGGATTGGAGTTGGAGACGATGCATTTGGCGGATGTGTTAGTGCGTGGGTAGTAATCGTAGATAGATGACAGATGAAAGTGATCTTTGATCGTTGACCGTTGACGGTTTACCGTTGACCGTCTTATTCTATAATAAGCCGAATATATTCCACAATTTCAACAGCCAACGGTTAACGGTCAACGGTTGACGGTCAACGGTTAACGGTCTACGGTTTACGGTCAACGGTCAACGGTCAACGGCCAACGCACGTTCAACGTTCAAACTTCTAAAAACTATAAACTCTCCCAATGAACTACTGGCTCGTCAAATCAGAACCCTTCGTATACAGTTTCGATCAGTTGCAGAAAGACAAGCAAACAACCTGGGATGGTGTGCGCAATTACGCCGCGAGGCTGCACTTGCGTGCGATGAAGAAGGGCGATGAAGTTTTGTTTTATCACAGCATGGACGGCCTGGAGATCGTCGGTATTGCCAAAGTGGCGAAGGAAGCCTATCCCGATCCAACTGCAGAAGGCGATACATGGTCGGCAGTGGATCTGAAATATTACAAGAAATTGAAGAAACCTGTTCCTCTTGCAGTAATCAAGAAAGACAAGCGTCTTAAGAACATGGCGCTGGTAAGAATCGGCAGGCTTTCAGTACAACCGGTTACGGAAGAGGAATGGAAGGTGATAATGGAGTTGTCCAATTAATAAACTAATTAGCTAATTGGTTAATTTGTTAATTGATCAATGAGTCTGACATGATTAAAAAAAAACTCGTGGTTCTCTCCGGTGCGGGAGTTTCCGCGGAGAGCGGACTTAAAACCTTTCGCGACAGTGACGGGCTGTGGGAGGGATACAACATCAGCGAAGTGGCGACGCCTGGCGCATGGAGGAAGAATCCCGCTCGAGTGCTTGAGTTCTACAATTTCCGAAGAAGAAGTGTACTCGAAGCAAAGCCAAACGCCGCGCACATTGGACTCGCGGAACTTGAGAAGGATTTCGACGTAACCATCATCACCCAAAATATAGACGACCTTCACGAGCGTGCAGGATCAACAAATGTCTTACACCTGCACGGTGAAATATTTCGCATGCGTAGCGAAAGAAACGAGGATCTCATTTACGAAATCAAGGGCGACATTTTACTTGGTGATAAAGCCGAGGATGGAGCGCAACTTCGACCGCACATCGTGTGGTTTGAGGAACCGGTGCCGAAGATTGAAGAAGCGATACCGATTGTGATCGGCGCCGATATCTTCGTGGTGATCGGCACCTCGCTGGTAGTTTACCCGGCAGCAGGATTGCTGAACTATGCCGCGTTCGACATTCCAAAATTTGTGATCGACCGAAACATTCCTGATGTATCCGCGCATCAAAACATTATTCCGATTGAAGGTCCGGCCACGGAAGGGGTGAAGAAGTTGAGGAGGATGCTTTCGGGAGAAATGAGTTAATGAGTCAATTAGTTAATTAACTAATTAACTAATTGACTAATTACTTAACTCTTCCTCCACAAACACAACCCCCTTCTCCTCCAGCTCTTGCAATATCGGCAGGTAAATCTCCCGACTCGTCGGGATACGCAAGCCCCGCGCCTTTATTCCTCCATTCAACACATTCCTCGCCGCAATTCCCAATGGCAATCCAACCGTTTTCGCCATTGCAGTCCGCAGGCTGTCTTCGCCTTCCACCACCAACGTACTCCTTACCTCATGCTTCTTTCCATTCTTCACATATTCTATTTCGTGTAGCATTACAATCATGTCCTTATCATCCAGACCTAGCGCAATTTTCTTTTCCATCGCAAACTGAAGTATATCTGCCGCGCTGCTCAAGGGCTTATCCATCTTCGTCTCCTTATCATCCATTCCCAAATGCATCAATTGCTTTATCATCAAATTCGCCTCGTGCATTTTCTGCGCCACGAATTCCGCAGCTTTCGTTTTTAATCCATCGATCTCCACTTCTTCTAAGTTTCCTTTCTCGTCTGCAGCCATGAAAGAAGTTGGCACTTCCACACCTTCACTCTCAGCTTCGACTACGGCCTCCATCAACCGCGTTAGATTCTCCAGCAGATCCTGTGTCTCCCCAAATCGCTTCGATAATTTCTCTTCCAGCCATTCGCTGAATTTTACTGCGTCAAGATGGAGTTTCAATGCCTGTGATAGACTCAAATCTTTCGTGTTGTACTTCGGCTCTTCGTCGGTAAAGCTTAGTTCGATGAGATTATTCCATCCATACATGAACTCCGGATCGCGAAGTGTAGTGCGCACGAATGTTTCTGCATTCTCCAAACCGTACACCGGCGCATAGCTTAGCGAATCCCTGTTGGGATACCAGCTCAGTTTGCCAAGCCCGGGCACATAAACCTGTCGCTCGGGTTTGAAGAGATCGCGATATTCCTCCTTCACCTCCTTGCCCTTCTCGCGGTAAACAGCGCCCGCCTTCCCGGCCATCACTATGTTTCTCGGATTCCAACTGATCTTGTAATGCCAGGGATTATCGTCACTCTCCGGCGCAACGAGTCCGCCACAATGTGAGCGGAAGGAAGTTACCGTTCCACCCGCATCATGAATCTCATCGATAAGTTTCATCGCACTCATGTGATCTATGCCCGGATCGAGACCGGTTTCGCAGAGGAAGAGTAAGTCCTTCTCGTTTATCTCTTTTTCGAGTGCACGAATCGCATTATCCAGATATGAAGCCGTGAGCAGGTGACGGCCGCTTGCAAGGCATTCGCGAGCCACCAGAATATGCAACGAGGCCGGCAACATGGAGATCACCAGGTCGGAGTCGCCAATTACTTCGGATCTTCGCGCCGCATCATTAATGTCGAAGGAAAGCGCCCTTCCATGCGGAGAACCATTGATCTTACGCTCCGCCAGTGCCAGGTCGGCATCGACAACGGTCAGTTGCCAACCTTCTTTCGCGGCATGGGAAAGCAGGTAATCGATCAGTACGGTTGCCGATTTACCGGCGCCAAATAGAAGAATTTGCTTCATATCGCAAATATCCACTAAAAAATATACTTTCTTTGGCATATCAATTGGGCCGGTCGCCCCGGTTGGATCTACTAAAACTGAAACCAAAAATTATTACAATGAAAAAGATCTTAATCTCGCTTTGCCTTGTTTCTTTCGTATTAACTGCTTCAGCACAAAAGTTCTCCGCGGGTTTGAAAGGTGGTGTAAATATTTCAAACTTCACCGGGGGAAATTTTGACGACCTCGACAAGAAGGCTCTCCTTGGTTTCCACGCCGGCGGCTTCCTCAGCTTCGGCATTGGCAACATCTATCTGCAACCCGAATTGCTGGTTTCAACAGCAGGGGCGAAGTTTGGTGAAGATGTAAACGATGAAAGTCTAAAGATCACTTATCTCACTCTTCCCATCATGGTAAAATACAAGATGACCAGCGGCTTCTACCTCGAGGTAGGTCCGCAGGTAGGTTTCAAACTGGGTGAAGACGTGGGCGACCAGACTCTGGACGAATTCGCAAAGAACCTCGACCTCTCACTCGGCGCCGGACTCGGATACCAGTTTGGTGGTGTAGGTATCGGAGGTCGTTATCTTGTCGGTCTCTCCAAAGTTGGCGACTTCGAACCTTCTTCAGGTCTCGATCCCGACTTCAAGAACAGTGTAATTCAAATTGGCGTGTTCTTCGCGCTGGGAGGAAATAAATAATAAGATTTGCTAAAAGAAATAAAAGCATGAGGAAGCAAGCTTCTTCATGCTTTTTTTATTCGGAGATGTGAATGATTCTGTACCTGATGTTGACGCCCCTGTTTGTATCGGGAACGCGGATAGTAGCTGTTGAATTTGGCTCCATCGATTTGAAACGAATATTCTCTGTACGAAGAGGTTGCTCATTTGGCTTGATGTATTGCAGTTCCACCAAAACTTCCTCCAAATGCTTTTCGGAATTGTTGGAGACAGTGAGTTCCAGATCCCGTATTCCGCCGAACGCGACCTTGTAATAGTCGTTGCTCTTTACATCTACCATAGAATAAATTCCGGAGCGTTTAGTATCTCTTGTGCTTTTATCTATTGGCGATGATATTTCTTCCTGAGTAATAGCGCTCGTGGATGTCCTGCTTTCTTCTCTGGACCTCTTACCACGCTCACCAGTCTCAGGATTGACGAACGAACTCTGAAACTCCTGAATCTTCCTCGTGTTTTCATCCTGCGAGGCGACCATCAATTGTTTCGATGCCTTCTTTTCTACAGGAATCTCGCTGAGTGATTTTGCCACAAGCTTATCCAGCGCTTTCTTTTCCTGAGGATTCAATGTTATTGGAGCGGGTTCCTGTTCTTCGATCGTTTCGCTTTCGAATTGCTCAGGAATTAACGTGTTTTGTGCAGATACTTCCTGTGAGGTATTTCCCGATGAAGCCTGGAGCTCCTGTCCGTCCTTGTCGGAACGAAGCATGAAGCCCGCGAAGACGCCGCAAGCAACCAGCACAATGATCACAGCAGCTCTGCGCATGCTCTTCAGGATGTATGTGCGCAAGGCGATCTTCTGCTTTCTTTCTTTGAGCGTCTTCACGTACATCTCCTTGATCTCATCGAGAGGCTGGGAATATTTTATCTGCGCAGCGGCAGGATTTTCTGAAACTGAAATGGTGGGGGATGGTTCTTCAACCGGAGAAGGAGTGGGGGAGGGTGTCTGCCTGGGTTCCGCAGGTTTTGAATTGGGAAGATTCACGTAAACCGAACGCGATGGGCTGAACGACTTCTTTGGTTCATTGGACTCCGCGGGGCGTTCATACAAATTTTGAGGTTTGGCTGTTTCATTTCTTACCTCATTCCGATTTTCCTGATTATTTGAAGGATCTCTCTTGAAAAACCTGTCATAAGGCTGCTCTTCCACGGCTGGTGCATAGGGCTTCAGTTCAGGCAACTCGCCCGGATATCTCCAAGCTGCACTCTTGTTCTTCACCCAGATCAGGTCATAGGCCTTGAGGCCCCGGGCTACCAACTCCTCCAACGAATAAGGCCCGCTCTCCTTATTATCCCGCAACAACAGGTAGGTTGACATGATACAAATTTTCTGAACGACAAATCAACGAAAAATTTGTGCCGCTAAGTGTAAAAGCTATGTTATTAATTAACCAATTAGCCAATTAGCTAATTAACTAATTATCCAATGATTTCGGTACCTTTGCCTACCCCTAAAAATTACTATGGAAGAGAATTTTGATCCACAGGAAACCACGGATTCAAACCGGATAATTCCCGTAAATATTGAAGAGCAAATGAAGACCGCCTACATCGACTATTCGATGTCGGTAATCGTAGGTCGTGCACTGCCTGATGTGAGAGACGGACTAAAGCCCGTACACCGAAGGATACTGTACGCTATGAACGAATTGGGACTTCATTACAACCGCCCCTACAAGAAATCAGCCCGCGTGGTGGGAGAGGTGCTGGGTAAGTACCATCCTCACGGCGATTCATCCGTCTACGATGCAATGGTTCGCATGGCCCAGGACTGGAGCATGCGCTACACCCTGGTAGATGGTCAGGGTAACTTCGGCAACCAGGACGGTGACGGCCCCGCGGCAATGCGTTACACCGAGGCAAGACTCGAACGCCTCACCGATTTCATGCTGCATGATATCGACAAAGACACTGTCGACTTCCAACTCAACTTCGACGATTCCGAGAAGGAACCAACCATACTTCCCACAAGGATCCCGCAATTGCTCGTTAATGGCTCCAGCGGTATCGCTGTGGGCATGGCAACGAACATCATGCCCCATAATCTTTCGGAAGTGATCGATGGATGCATTGCATTTATCGACAACCGCGAGATCACCATCGATGAACTGATGCAACACGTGAAGGCTCCAGACTTTCCAACCGGAGGCATCATCTTCGGAATGGAAGGTGTAAAGGCCGGCATGCATTTCGGTCGCGGCAGGGTAGTGGTGCGCGGCAAACTCTCCGTGGAAGCGAAGCCTAGCGGACGGGAACAGATCATCATCTCCGAAGTACCGTACCAGGTTAACCGCGATACACTCACCAACAGAATCGGTGAGCTCGTGAACGAAAAGGTTATAGAAGGCATCGCGCACGTAAACAACGAATCGAACAACAAGGAAGGCACGAGGATCGTAATCGACCTCAAGCGCGACGGAGTTGCAAGCGTGATCGTAAACCAGCTCTACAAGCACACAGAACTTCAGACCTCATACGGCATCAACAACGTGGCCATCGTAAAGGGAAGACCACGCACGCTGAATCTGAAGGAAATGATCAGCGAGTTCGTGGAGTTCCGTCACGAAGTAGTTGTTCGCCGCACACAATTCGAATTGCGTGAAGCAGAGAAAAGGGCACACATTCTTCAGGGTTATCTAATCGCACTCGATCACCTCGACGAAGTGATTTCACTCATTCGCTCATCTGCAACACCTGAGATCGCGAAGGATAATCTCGTTAATGCAGGATGGGGACTCGACGAGATCCAGGCCAAGGCCATACTCGAACTCCGGCTTCAGCGCCTCACTGGCATGGAACGCGAGAAGATTAAGGAAGAATACGAAGAGTTGATGAAACTCATCGCTCACCTGAAGGAAATCCTCGCCAACGAAACCATGCGCTTCGACATCATCAAACAAGAACTCACCGAGATAAAGGAAAAATTCGGCGACGCGAGAAAGACCGAGATCACCTACCTCGACAATGAAGTAAGAATAAAAGATCTCATCAAGGAAGAAGATGTGGTGATTACCATTTCACACTTCGGATATATCAAACGCACTTCAACTGCAGAGTATCGTTCACAACGACGCGGCGGCAGGGGAGTGATCGGCGGACGCACGAGAGATGAAGATTTCATCGAGCATTTATTCGTCGCATCAACGCACCACACCTTGCTTTTCTTCACTGAAAAGGGACGGTGTTACTGGCTGAATGTTTACGAGATTCCCGAAGGTGAGAAGACTGGAAAGGGACGTGCGATTCAGAATCTCATTCAGATTCCTCAAGACGATAAGGTCCGCGCCATCATTGATGTGAAAGACCTTAAGGATGAAGAATTCGTGAATACGCATAACATTGTGCTTTGTACGAAGAAGGGAATCATCAAGAAGACCGCACTAGAAGACTTCAGCAGGCCACGGCAGACCGGTGTGAATGCCATCACTATCCTCGAAGGTGATGAACTCATCGAAGCAAGGATGACGGATGGCAGCAGCGAGATCATGATGGGAGTGAAGAGTGGTCGCGCCATCAGGTTCTCCGAAACAAAGGTTCGTCCCACAGGACGCGGTGCCATTGGTGTTGCCGGTATCGATGTGGATGGTGGCCACGACGAAGTAGTAGGCATGATTTGTGTAAACCCGACCAAGGATGCATCAAGAACGGTACTTGTTGTGAGCGAAAAGGGTTATGGCAAGCGTACGCCTGTTGATGAATACCGTTTCACCAATCGTGGTGGAAAGGGTGTGAAGACGATCAACGTAACCGCGAAGACCGGACAGCTAGTTGGCATACTCGATGTAAGCGAGAAGGAAGATTTGATGATCACCTGCAGGAGCGGTGTTACGATTCGCATGAAGGTTGCCGATATCAGCGAGCAGGGAAGGGCTACCCAGGGAGTGAAGCTCATCAGGATTGATGAGGGAGACGCTATCGCCGGCATCACAAGGCTTGATGAAGAGCAGGTATCCAATGATGATGCGGCCGGGGAAAATGAAAATATTGATGTGCAAGATTCGGATACCCATGCAACCGGCGAGGGGGAGAATCCATCTGATAACCAGTCAGAGAATTCAGCTGATAACCAACCAAACGGGCAATAATTCTGTACATTAGCTATCTAAAAATTAACACTCAGTACATGAAAAAAATCACAGTATTCTCCCTGTTAATTCTTGGCGCCCTCATGGCGAAAGCCCAAAACTATGAGAGGGCTAAGAACGCCCTGGTATTGCAACAATACCAGAAGGCAAAGGAAGAGGTTGATAAGGGAATGAACAATACGAAATACGCGTCAAAGCCGGAAGCCTATGCGCTTAAGACGGTAATCTACGCGACGCTTGCCACGGACAGCGCCACACGTGCATCCGGAGCATCGGAACAACTACTGAAAGAAGCAGAAGCTGCATTCGCCAAATACAGGGAGATGGAACCTGATATGAAAACAGTAAGCAAGGACCCGATCTACCAGAACGGTCCAATCAATATCTATGCTTCACTCTTTTCATCCGGTTATGCAGATTATGAAAAGAAGGCATGGAAGCCTGCTGCTGAAAAATTCAAGAAGGTGGTGGAGTATTCCGATCTCCTCATCGATAATAAATTCATCACAGCAACTGTTGACACCAACAGCCTTTTGCTTGCAGGCATCACGGCCGAAAGCGCAGGCATGAAGGATGATGCAGCGAAGTATTATGGCCGCCTGGCCGATGTGGGCGCTTCTGGTGATGGTCTCGAAGGAATCTATCGCTTCCTGGTAAACTATCATGTAACCAAGAAGGACATGGACAATTTTGAGAAATACAAGAATCTTGGTGCGAAGCTATATCCTGAGAGTGAATTCTTCACTTATGACAAGATTGATTTCGCGGTAGGACTTGAAGAGGATCTCAACAAGCGTATTCAATCGCTCGAAGAAGCGCTGGCTGCCGAGCCAAATAATCACAAGGCATTAATGCTGCTGGGAGAGATCATTTACGATACACTCAACTCGCGACAGGAAGATGCGGTTGAGCCTGCGAATTTCTCAGAGCTCGAGAACAAGATGGTTACATCATTCCAAAAAGCTGCGAAGCTGAAGGAAGAAGAATTGCCATACCTGTACATAGGTGATCATTACATCAATCAATCCATCAAAGTAAACGATCAGCGCGAGGCTCACGCAGCGGATATGAAGAAGCGTACAAAACCCGGCACGCCTTCATCCAAGGAAGATATTGCAAAGCGCGATGCTCTTGATGCGAAATACATGAACCTCCTCGAATCAGCATTACCGGCATACGAAAGCGCAGCGGCGTTGTTTGCAAAGAAATCATCGCTCACAGGATCTGAAAAAGGACAGTACAGAAAGGTTAGCGGATACCTGGCTGAGATCTATATGTTGAAGAAGAATAAGGCCAAGGCGGCTGACAAACCAAAGTTTGCAGCGGAAGAGGATAAGTGGAATAAGGTTTATGATTCGGTGAAGTAATTAGTTAATTAGTTAATTAGCTAATTGGTTAATTAGTTAATGGGGCAAGAGCGTAATTAGGTGTAAGAGTTAATTAGCGAATTAGTTGAGAGCAAGAAATGGGTTAATAGGTTGGATAGCCGGTTAGCCCATTTCTTTTGAAATGCTTTACTTAACATAATATAAATTATAGGAATATAAAGGGCGGATATTTAGCCATCAGCGCCTGCAACAATGAAGACCCACCAATTGTCCCTATGGGACAACGGCGCGTGGCTGTGACTCAAGGCTACCCACCAATTGTCCCTCTGGGACAATCGCGCGCGTGATTTAAGGTTCCAGGTAAGCGCCGAGATGTCGCCTAAAAACATCAGTGAGATT
>CBINHQ010000023.1:0-12914 GCA_966250475.1 uncultured Chitinophagaceae bacterium | reverse complement strand
TGGGAGCAAACGGAAGATACCTGCTTTCACCCACTTCGAATAATGTGATTGGAAATGCGAATCCCGACTGGACAGGTGGTATCAACAATTCACTTCGCTACAAGGATTTCACATTTAGCTTCCTGATCGATACAAGGCAGGGTGGAGATATTTTCTCTCTCGACCTTTTCTATGGATTTGGTACAGGGCTTTATCCCGAGACTGCTGAGTTGAATGATCTTGGCAATCCATCGCGTAGCAGCCTTGCAGATGGAGGTGGCATCATTCTTCCGGGTGTGAAGGCAGATGGAACGCCAAATGATATTCGCCGTGCGAACTCGGAAGGTACTCTCGGGTATCGTCAGCCTGCAGCCGGCTTCGTTTACGATGCCAGCTATGTAAAGCTCAGGGAAGTTGCCCTCAGCTATGCATTGCCCGACAATTTCGTTTCAAAGCTCAAGATCTTCAAAGGAATCGATGTGTCACTGGTCGGAAGAAATCTCTGGATAATTGACAAGAACATTCCATATGCCGATCCTGAAGAGAACATAAGCTCGGGTAACCTGCAGGGTTATCATAGTGGAGCATATCCAACCACAAGAACGTTTACCCTTAATGCAAAATTCAGACTTTAATATGCTAGCTATGAAAAAGTACATATATATACTTGCATCCGTTGCCGTAGTTACGGCAGCATGCACGAAGGATCTATCGGATTTGAATATTGACCCGAAGAATCCTTCTACGGCTCCTTCATACGCTTTCTTCTCGAATGCCCAGCGGGTATTCAGCAATACACTTGCCTCCTCGAATGTGAACCTGAATATATTCAGGTTGATCGTTCAACACTGGCAGGAAACGCAATACCCAGAAGAGAGCCAGTACGATCTTGGTACGCGCGAGATAAACGATAACATCTGGACGGCAATGTACCGTGATGTGATCCGCGATCTTCGCGAATCAAAGGCGCTCATTCCAAATGATGTGTTGTTTCCCGATGGTTCACCTGACCTTGACAGGCAGCAGAATCAACTTGCCATTGCAGAGATAATGGAAATCTATGCATGGTATTACCTTGTTTCAACTTTCGGCGACATCCCATATACTGAGGCGATGGATATTGATAATCCATTCCCCGCTTATGATGATGCCAACACAATCTATCTCGATCTGCTCGACAGGCTTGATGTGGCTATCGGACAGTTGGATCCGGGGTCAGAAAGTTTTGGTGGCGCAGATCTTCTTTACAACGGAGACGTGGGACAATGGCAGAAGTTTGCAAACTCACTCAAGCTGAAGATGGGAATGCTGATTGCCGATGTGAACAATACCAGGGCGCAGACAGCAGCAGAGCAGGCTTATGCAGCTGGTGTATTCACATCAAACGCGGATAATGCCGAATTGCCGTACGTAGGCGCACCACCTAATACTAATCCAATCTGGGTTGACCTTGTGCAGAGTGGCCGTGATGATTTTGTTGCAGCAAGCACATTAATTGATGAGCTTCTTGAT
Source organism: uncultured Chitinophagaceae bacterium (assembly GCA_966250475.1). Taxonomy (GTDB): domain Bacteria; phylum Bacteroidota; class Bacteroidia; order Chitinophagales; family Chitinophagaceae; genus CBINHQ01. The sequence continues at coordinate 11,423 of CBINHQ010000023.1, read as the reverse complement.
TTGAATGATCCCCGCATTGATAATTTCTTTACCGAAGATCAGGCTGGTCGCGACAATCCCGTAACGAGCTATTCCGGCGCTGATCCTGGTGTGCAGTCTGCCTATGTGCAGTATTCGCACGTGCATCCGAATATTACGGAAGCTACGTTCCCGGGATTGCTGCTGGATTATGCAGAAGTAGAGCTGCTGCTTGCCGAAGCTGCACAGAGAGGATATAGTGTAGGTGGATCGGCAGCTTCACATTATGATGCCGGTGTTACTGCTTCAATAGAATATTGGGGTGGTACCTCAGCGGAGGCTACCACCTATCTGGCACAACCATCTGTTGCATACAATGCAGGTAACTGGGGAATGAGCATCGGCATACAGATGTGGATTGCTTACTTCAACAGGGGATGGGATGCGTGGATTGCGTGGAGGAAGTATGACTATCCCCAACTACTGCCTGCTCATGATGCCCTGAGTGATATTCCCGTTCGTTATCCTTATCCGGTAAATGAACAAAATGTGAACCAGGCCAATTATGAAGCCGCGGCACAGGCTATTGGAGGTGATGATGTGACTACCAAGCTTTGGTGGGACGCCTTTTAGTTGGTGGTTTGAGGTTTGAGGTTTGACTTAAGGTTTAAGGGTTTAAAGGTTTAAGAGTTTAAGGGAGCGTAATTGTGCTTAGTCACTTACTTTCTTTTAAACCCTTAAACCTTTAAACCCTTAAACCTTTAAACCTTTAAACTCTTAAACCCAAACCTCAAACTCCCAACCCCAAACTCCCCTTAAACCTATTAAACTTTTAAACCTCTTAAACCCTCATATTTCATAAATCATAAATATGAAATTGCCACTGGGGGATTTTTTTTGTTAAATTTTCTTTAACTTGGCGCAGCATCCTAAGGAAAATGTATGTCCTCGGTATGCAACCTGTCCCTGAAAATTCATTGGTTTTTCGTTCACATTTTTAACAACTAAAATTAACGGTCACATGAGAAAACTTCTTTCGATGTTTTCGGTGATGCTGCTATGCACTACGGTAGTATTAGCTCAGCCGAGGCAAATCAATGGAAAGATTACGGACAAGAATGGCCAGCCCATAGCGGGGGCGACTGTTCAGATCCGGGGAACAAATTCGGGTACCACAGCAGGTCCGGATGGTTCTTTCACAATCAGCGCCAAGACTGGCGACGTTCTCGAGATTTCAGCAGTTAACTTTGGATCAATCAGCACTCGTGTTGGTTCAGGGTCCACTCTTGGTACCATCGCACTGGAAGCCAAGGAAAACGTAATGGACGAGGTTGTTGTGACCGCGGGTGGTTTGATGCGTAAGAAGAGGGAAGAAGGTTACACCGCTACGAGGGTAACTGGTGAGCAGATCACTCAGGCTAAACCTGTGAACGTTGCAGCCGGACTTTCCGGAAAGGTTGCAGGTCTCCAGGTTAATGCCATTAATGGTGGTGTTAATCCAACAGTAAGGTTGATCCTTCGTGGTAACCGCTCACTCCTTGGTAACAACCAGGCCCTTGTTGTAGTGGACAACGTGATTGTTCCTAGCGAAATCCTGGGTAACATGAACCCTGAGGATATTGAGGACATCAACGTACTGAATGGTGCAGGTGCGGCAGCGATCTACGGATCTGATGCCTCAAACGGTGCCATCATCGTAACTACCAAGAAAGGTAAGGCTGGTGTAAACCAGGTTCGCATCTCTCACACTACTCAAATTGAGGAAGTGAGCTTCAATCCCAAATTGCAGAATGAATTCGGTTCAGGTTGGCAGACTGGTTCTTTCGTTTCTTACGAAAACCAGCAGTATGGTCCTCGCTTCGATGGAACCATTCGTCAAATCGGCCGTCCGAACCTCGTAACTGGTGAAGTGCAGATGTATCCCTACAGCCCCAGAAGCGATAGAGAAAACTTTTGGGAAAATGGAATTCAGCACCAGAGCGATTTCGCTTTGACTTCTGGTGATGAACGTTCTACTTATTACATCGCAGGCCAGTATGTTACCGTAAATGGTACAACTCCAAAAGATAAGTATAACCGTGCTTCTATCAGGTTCAATGGTAGCAGGCAGATTGTGAAAGGTTTGAAGGTTAACTATACCGCAAACTATGTTCAGAACAGGTATGATCTCACGACTCAGACTGGTACTATCTACCAGAACCTGTTGAATACTCCGGCCTGGGCACCTTTGAAGAATTACAAGAACTGGCAGACAGACTTCTTCTCCAGCCCTGAGGGATATTACAACGATTACTACATGAATCCGTATTTCTATATTGATAACTATCGCTCAAAAACACGTAATGACTATTTGAGTGGTAACGCGGAACTTGTTTGGGATCCCAAGTCTTGGGTGAACATCGTGTATCGTGCAGGTATTACTACTCGTAACAACAGTAGCAAATCATGGGTAGGTCGTTATACCTTCTCTGATCCTGCTTATCTCACAGGTAGCAAGGCTAACGTTCCTGGTAGCGTTTCAGATGGAATGTTCTATTCTACTCAGATCAACTCAGACCTCCTTGTTACATTCAAGAAGAGGATTTCGGATTTCAAATTTGATTTCACACTGGGTCATAGCTTGAGGAGCAACACTTCGAAATCACTTTCTGGTGGTGTTTCCGGTCTTGTGAATCCTGACTTGTACAACCCGGGTAATACAATCGATATCTCTCCTTCAATTGGAGAAAGCAGCGCTACAACACGCCAGCTTGGTATTTTCGGTCAGTTGAAGGTTGGTTACAGAAACTACCTGTTCCTTGACCTTACTGGTCGTAACGACTGGAGGTCTGTACTTGATAAGGACCATTGGTCATTCTTCTACCCTGCGGTTAATGTTTCCTTCATTGCTACTGATGCGATTGAAGCACTTAAGAACAGCACATTCATCGATAACCTGAAGATTCGTGCAGGTTGGTCTAAGGTTGGTCAGGTGAACCTAGGCGCTTATGACCTTCTTTCAACATTTAGCCAGGCAAACGGATTCCCGTATGCAAGCGGTCCTGGTTATACTGTAAACAATACAGCTGTTAACTCTGGCCTGAAGCCTGAAATGACAACTGGTATCGAAGCTGGTTTTGATGTTGACCTCTATGACAAGCGCATCAACATGGGCTTCACTTATTATTCAACAAGCACAGTTGACCAGACAGTACCTGTAAATATCTCAGTTGCGAGTGGTTTCTCTCGTCTGACTACTAACACAGGTGAAGTAACAAACAAGGGTGTTGAAGCATTGTTGCACTACACTCCGATTCGCGGAAAAGACTGGACTGTGACTGTAGGTGGTAACTACACTTACAACAACAACGAAGTAGTATCTATTAGCTCTGACAACCCCAACCTTGCGTTGTCATCAGGTGGTACTGCACAGGTTTATGCAATCCCTGGTCAGGCTTTCCCAGTACTTATGGGTACTGATTACGTAAGAGATGATGAAGGAAGAATTATTGTTGACAGGCTGACAGGATATCCTTCTGTTGACCCGACTCCAAAAATTCTTGGTCACACAGTTCCAAAGCATCGCCTTGGTCTTGACGTAGAAGTGAAGTACAAAGGTTTCCGCTTCTGGGCTCTTGCTGAATACCGTGGAGATTATTTTGTGAATCACAACATGGGACCAACAATGGACTTCTCTGGTTCTTCAATCAGAACTGTACAGTTCAACAGGGAAAGGTTCGTAATTCCGAATTCTTCTTATGAAGATCCTTCAAGGCCTGGTACTTACCTGCCAAACACTTCTATCACTGTACGTGATGGTGGTTCTGGCTTCTGGGCAAATGGAGATGGTGGATATAATATGAACATTGGTTCTAACTATACTGTTTCAGGAAACTACTGGAAGATTAGGGAGATTTCACTTTCTTATGATCTTCCCAGGACACTTCTTGCAAAGACTAAGTACATCAAGGGTGCAACTGTTTCCGTACAGGGTCGTAACCTGTTCCTCTGGGTACCTGAATCAAATATTTACACCGATCCTGAGTACAACTTCTCAGATACAAACGCAATCGGTGTAACATCTTTGTCTCAGTCACCACCCTCAAGGTATTATGGCGCGACTATAACTCTCATCTTTTAATTAAGGAACATGAAAAAATTAAAGTATATAATATTAGCATCTTCAACAGTACTACTGTTGGGATCCTGTAAGAAGTTTCTGGATGTAAACCAGAACCCTAACCAGCCGACCGCGTCAACACCTGAGCTTGTATTACCGAACGCTCTAGTGGCAACTGCAGGTAGCATGGTAACATTTAACGACTACGGTTCATGGCAGGTTGGTATGAGTGCCAATGCCGGTGGTTTCGGAGGTTTCGGAAACCAGCTGACATATAACTACGATCAGAATAGTTACAACGGTCTCTGGACTACATCCTACGATAATCTCTACGATTACCAGTACATCATCAATGAAACTGAAGGTGAGGATAAGTATTCTTATTTCAATGCCGCAGCAAAGATCATGAAGGCGTTGGTTTATCAGCGCCTGGTTGATGAGTACAATGATGTGCCTTATTCTGAAGCGTTGCAGGGGGTAGACAATACTGCTCTCGCGTATGATGATGCAGAGGCAATCTATCTCGACCTGTACAATACACTTGACGATGCGCTTGCGACGATTAACAACGCAGTTGAGCCTATTGGCTTCACTAACGTACTCGTTAAGTCTGATGTGATGTTCGATGGCGATATCAACAAGTGGAAGCAATTGGCAAACACACTTAAGCTTAAGTTGTTGATCAGGGCTTCAGGTACTGGCGTGTTCAATGGAGTTACACCTTCATTTGATCCTGCCGGCTTCCTCACAGCTGATGCGATCGTAAATCCTGGTTACACCAAGGCTGATGGTAAGCAGAATCCGATGTGGAGCACTTACCATAGTACTGCTGCTTCTGCGCAGGTACAGACAGGACGTTCAAGGATCACTACAATCTTTGCTGTTGCTTTCTACAACGGAAACAAGCTTTCCGATCCGCAGAGAGCTAAGGCAATCTATCGTGGTGCTACTAACCCTGCAAGAAACCAATTAGGAATTACTGATGATAATGTTCCTTTTGCACCATCTAACGGTCCAGTATGGTACAGTGGAAATGGATCAACTTACTCTTTCTCTGAAGATCCTACTACGGCTGTAGGTATCCTGAAAGGAAGGCATGCAGGTATGCCTGTTATGCTGGCAGCTGAAAGCTATTTCCTCCAGGCAGAAGGCAGAATGAAGGGAATCATTTCTTCAGGACCCACTGTTGAGGAATTGTTTGATGATGGAATTGAGGCATCATTCACTTACCTGTATAAGAATGCAAATGGTGTTGTTGCTGCAAATCCTCTCAACCTTACAGATCCTGCAGGAGATGCGGCCGCATACCAGGCTGACAATGCTGCTTCTTACCTTGCTAACATTGACCTTGCTCTCACTGATGCGCAAAGGCTGGAAGCTATCATCACTCAGAAGTGGATCGCTTTGAACTTTATTCACGGCCATGAAGCATGGGCTGAATTCCGCAGGACAGGCTATCCTACAATTGTAATTGGAAGCAATGTAGCAACCGAAAACTTTGCATCTGTTCTTACTGTTGCAACTACACCGGATAAACTTCCCGGAAGAGTGCTTTATCCAGCTTCAGAATACCAGATGAATACCGAAAACGTTCCTTCAGGAATTACAGTTTTTGGTTCATATGTTTTCTGGGATAGGAGAAATTAAAACAGTCAATAACTCAATAATCTTTTTAATATGAAAAAGTATTTAGGTCTGCTTCTTCTGGTATCCGCCACAGGACTCACGTCCTGCCTGAAGGAAAGCCCGGCGCTTAATCCGGAAGAATCTCCAAATGTAATCGAGATATATCAGGATATTCCTGCCCCAACGGCATCGCCTTCGGGTTCGGTACATCCTATGTATATTGTTTCGTTTAATGTTGCGCCCTCTATTCCTTACGATGTATTCGTAAATTACTCGGGCCCTGAGTCAGCACCGCAGGATATCCAGGTTACACTGGAAGTTGATCCCCAGGCACTGGCTGATTACAACGATGAACAAGGCACAAACTTCGAGCTTCTTACACCGGATCTGTATGATGTTAACTCATGGACAGTTACAATTCCAAGCGGTCAGAAGAAAGCGACACTGAACTTCAGCTTCTTTACTGATCAGTTTGATTTGAGTAAGTCATACATCCTGCCCTTGAAGATTTCGTCCGTATCTGCTGGCACAATCAGCGGCAACTACGGCACCGTATTGTTCGGTGTTGTTGCGAAGAACAAGTATGATGGCAGATATCGTGTTAGCGGCTCTTGCGTGGATGCTAACGGTTTGTACCAGGGAGATTATCCCCGCGTAGTTGACCTCGAAACCGTGAACGCAAACACTGTAAGATGGTATGAGTATGATTGGGATTATCCAAACTACATTGTTGTCAATATCGCAACGGGTGGTGGCGCCAATACTGGTATTCGTCCAGCATTCCAGTTTGACGAAGCTACCGGAACCATTACGCGCATCTACAATATCAACAACAATGCGGACCTCACCATGGGACCAAGCACTACAGCATATGACGATGCTACCCGTTCATTCAACAGCGAATGGACATTGGGAAGATGGCATGTGACTGAAAGCTGGGAATACCTCGGCGAGCGTGACTAATTTTTCGTTCTTAGGTAATATTAGCTGCCCTGTAAAAGGGGCAGCTTTTTTTGTGCCCGGGACTCAAACTTCAAACTAAGATGAGGGATGTGAGATGAGAGATGGGGGTCCCTGGTTTGAAGAGTACTCCTTAAACTTTTAAACCTTTAAACCCTTAAACCAAACTATCGGGAATTTTCCGCATTACATCACGACAAATGGTCTAATTTTGAAAAAACAATCAAATGGCCGATCAACCCCAACCCGCAACCCAGCTCAACATTGAGATTTCAGAAGAAGTAGCAGAAGGTTCTTATGCCAATCTCGCGATCATTACCCATTCACACGCAGAATTCGTGATCGATTTCGTGAATGTAATGCCCGGCACCCCAAAAAGTAAGGTGAAATCGAGGATCATACTCACTCCGCAACACGCCAAACGACTTATGCGCGCCCTCACGGAGAACATCGGCAAGTACGAGTCCGTCAACGGACCGATTAAAGACATTGAAGAGATCCAGTTGCCGATGAATTTCGGAGGACCCACAGCGCAGGCATAATTAATTAACTAATTAATTAATTAGTTAATTAGTTAATTAATTAACCCTTCATCCGCAAAACTAAAATACCCACTCTCGCTTACTATTACGTGGTCCAATACACGTATGTCGAAGAGTTTGGCGGCCATGATGATCTTTTGGGTCAGCGCCTCATCGGCCTTGCTTGGTCGCAGGTTGCCGGAAGGATGGTTGTGGCAGAGGATCAGGCTCACGGCATCGTATTCCAGTGCTAGCCTCATAATGATCCGCGGGTCGGCGATCGTGCCGGTAATACCACCCTCGCTGATGATCTCGAAATGCTTCACCTTGTTGGCCCTGTTCAGGAACACCACGCCAAAGACCTCATGCCTGAAGTCGCTGATCCGGCTCTGAAGAAAGTTCGCTACTGCACGGCTGGAGGAAACCACCTCGCGGAACAGGGAGAGCGAGCCTTGACGCCTTCGCCCGAGTTCGAGTGCTGCAGCAAGGAAGATGGCCTTAGCCTGTCCGATGCCCTTCACTTTCATCATGTCCTTCAGGCTGAGTTTGCCGAGTTCATTCAGGTTGTCCTGGGCGAGTTTCAGCAAATCTCTTGCGAGGTCGATCGCGCTTCTTTCCTTCATTCCATTATGAATGAGGATGGCCAGCAGCTCCGAATCGCTGAGGTTTTCTGCACCTTTCATTAGTAATTTTTCTCTTGGCCTATCGTCTTTTGCCCATTGTTTTATTGAGTAGTTGTGCTCTTGCATGAAAACAAAGTAGCTAATATATTTACGTCAACAATGTGTTAAAAACGGCTGCGGAACGAGCGCCAGACGGTCCAAACCTGATTGAAAAACCTTAAAAATCTGGTATTTTATGAGAACCAAATCCTTTTCAACTGCGGGAGCCCTGCATCCCATACTTTTCTTCGCCTTCATGTACATCGTTGTACTCCTTTTCTCGATCTTCATTTGCTCATCTTTGTTCTATAGCTGCAAGTCCAGCTCAGAGCGTGTTGCAAGCAAGGAAGTTCCAGCGGAGCAGAAGGCAATGCCGGTACAGGTTTCCACTGTGGCAGTACTTCGTTAATAAATTTTCTGCCTTTAGGCTCCGATTGACAGGGATGAATGGCCGGAGAGTAATATCTTCGCGGCTCATTTTCCTGCCATGCAATCAGCCAAGATTTTTTCCGGAACCGGGTCACAGAAACTAACTGAGCAAATCTGTAAACGCTACGGTACCCGTCCTGGAAAGGTTAATATTCAACGTTTTAGCGACGGCGAAATCTCGCCCATCTTCCTTGAAAGCGTTCGTGGAGACTACGTCTTCCTCATCCAAAGTACATATTCCCCCGCCGAAAACCTGATGGAGCTGCTCCTGATGATTGATGCAGCCCGCCGTGCTTCAGCCAACAAAGTGGTGGCTGTTATCCCGTATTACGGCTATGCCCGCCAGGATCGCAAGGATCGCCCACGTGTGGCCATCGGGAGTAAACTGGTCGCCAATATGCTGGTAGCAGCCGGCGCCGACCGCGTGATCACCATGGACCTCCATGCCCCACAAATTCAGGGCTATTTCGACATTCCGGTTGACCACCTCGACAGCCACGCTGTTTTTATTCCCTACATTGAGAATCTAAGGCTGGAAAATCTTACCTTTGCCGCCCCTGACGTGGGAGCAACCAACAGGATCAGGGAAATCGCAAGCTATTTCAACGCTGAAATGGTGATCTGCGATAAGCACAGAAAGCGCGCTAATGAGATCGCAAGCATGGTGGTGATTGGTGATGTGACGAACAAGGATGTAGTGATCATCGACGACATCTGCGATACAGGTGGAACGCTCGCAAAAAGTGCAGCTCTTTTAAAAGAAAAAGGCGCCCGCAGCGTAAGGGCATTAATCACACACCCCGTACTGAGTGGTAAGGCATACGAGAATATCGAGAATAGTGTGCTCGAAGAATTAGTGGTTTGTGATACGATCCCCGTGAAGAAGGAAAGCGAGAAGATCAAAGTGATTTCCGTTGCAGAATTATTTGCGGTTGCAATAAGAAACGCGTTTGAGAATAAGAGCATCACGAGTTTGTTTATTCATTCGCAGCGAAGGGACAAATAATTAGTTAATTAGCTAATTAGTTAATTAGTTAATTAGTTAATTGATCGCAAGAGAGTTTTTTTAATTAAACAATATAAAATGAACACGATTACAATCGAAGGACAACTGAGGACCGGTTTTGGCAAAGGAGCCACCCGTCAACTCCGCTCTCAGGGCTTTGTACCTGGTGTAATTTACGGGGGTGCCCAGGAGATCAATTTTTATGCTCCTGCTGCGGCGTTTAAGCCTTTAGTATATACACCGAGTTTCCAGTATGCCGAAGTAAAGATCGACGGCAAAACTTATAGAACGATCCTGAAGGATCTTCAATTCGACAAGGTTGAGGATAACCTCATCCATGTGGACTTACTTGAGCTGGTAGAAAACAAGAAAGTTGTTGCTACAATTCCTCTCAAATTCGTGGGTTCATCCATTGGTGTGAAGGAAGGTGGTAAGCTTGTTACCAAGATCAAGGCTTTGAAGGTAAAGACATATCCGAAGGATTTGAAAGAATTCATCGAAGTGCCTATCGATGACCTTGAACTCAATGGAAACATCAGGGTTGAAGATGTGAATGAACCGAATTTTGAAATTCTGAATTCTCCCCGCATTCCCATTGCGTCAGTAGTGCTGACAAGGCAATTGAAACAGGAAGAAGCTGCATCGGCTACTGCTGCACCTGCTGCTGCTGACCCTGCAGCCGCGACCGCAGCCGCACCTGCTGCCAAGAAATAATATTGACTATTTCCAGGAAAGATCCGTCCGGGTAAGGCGGATCTTTTTTTATCTTCCCGAAAACCCGGGGCAAGTTTATGAAATTCCTTATCGCAGGGTTAGGTAATATCGGCAACGAATATGCGCACACCAGGCACAACATCGGTTTCGATGTGGTGAATGCTTTTGTAATGAAGCATGGTGGCAGTTTTCGTTCCGACAGGTATGCCTACGTTGCCGAGGTGAAGTGGAAGGGAAGGATATTTGTTTGTATTTGTCCCACCACTTACATGAACCTGAGCGGAAAGGCGATCAAGTACTGGTTGGATAAGGAAAAGCTGGCACTTGAAAACCTGTTGGTGATCCTGGATGATGTGGCGCTTCCACTTTCAAAACTGCGGCTTCGTCCGGGTGGAAGCGATGCCGGCCACAACGGCCTGAAGAGCGTTCAGGAGGCGCTTGGTTCGATAGAATACCCCCGCCTTCGCTTTGGAATTGGCAACGATTTTCCGAAGGGAATGCAGGCCGACTTTGTACTGGGCAAGTGGAAAAAGGAAGAGGAACCCCTGGTAAAACTCAAGATAGAGAAGTCCGTTGAGGTAATAGAAATGCTTGCTACCCAAGGCATAAATGCAGCCATGAATCACATAAATAATAAAGATTTTATTTATGAGAAATGACGAGGTTTACTTATTTTAGCAGCCCTAACCCACCTTCCTTTATAAATCCAATTGACATATTGATTGCCTGAATATATGGGATGAACATTCCTGTAATTATTGTATCCGATGTATTTAAAACATTAACCATCCTCTGTTATGAAGATCTTCTGTGTAGGCCGTAACTATTCCGCCCATGCCAAGGAACTTGGCAACATTCTTTCCGATGAACCGATCATTTTCATGAAGCCTAAGAGCGCAATGCTTCAACCGCATACACCGTTTTATTATCCGGAATTTACAAACGAACTGCATTACGAGTGTGAGCTAGTATTGCGCATTTCCAAGAACGGAAAATACATCCAGGAAAAATTCGCAAGTAAATATTATGATGCGATCACCGCAGGCATTGATTTCACAGCCAGGGATATCCAGGAAGAGATGAAATCAAAGGGCCTTCCCTGGGAGCGCGCAAAGGCCTGGGACAATTCTGCCGTGATTGGTAAATGGGTTCCTTTCGGAAATATCAAGAACCGGAAGGAGATCAATTTTGGATTGTACAAGAATAAGGAGCTTGTGCAGCAGGGTAATTCCTCGGAGATGATCTACAACTTCGACTACATTGTTTCTTATATCTCAAACTTCTTCTCTGTAAACATTGGAGATGTGATCTTCACCGGTACGCCTGCTGGAGTGGGAGAGGTGGTAGTAGGGGATGAACTGGAAGGATTCCTGGAGGATGACAGCATGTTCGCCTTGGAAATTAAGTGATTTACTTTCTTTTAGCCTAACCATTGTACGCGGATGAAT
>CBINHQ010000022.1:0-12945 GCA_966250475.1 uncultured Chitinophagaceae bacterium | reverse complement strand
CTCGAGTCGATCGATCTCGAAGTGGAAGATTCCATGTTGAATGATGCGCTGAAGAAATTTCCCAATCACAAAGGATTGGCAGAAGTGAAGAAGTCAGCCGAGAATCGCCTCGCTACTCGCCTGCTAGGAAATCCTGCACCCGATTTCACGCTTCCTGATGTGAACGGTAAAGAAGTTAGCCTTAGTTCGCTGAGAGGAAAATATGTTTTGGTTGATTTCTGGGCAAGTTGGTGCAAGCCTTGCCGCGATGAGAATCCAAACCTGGTAAATGCTTACAACAAATTCCGCGGAAGAAACTTCACGGTGCTGGGAGTGTCACTCGACAGGCCGGGACAAAAAGACAAATGGCTTGAAGCGATTAAGCAGGATAAGCTGACATGGCAACATGTGAGTGATTTGAAATTTTGGGAAAGCATTGTTGTGCCTCTCTATCGCATTCAGGGCATTCCGTATAATGTACTCGTTGATCCTGATGGAAAGATAGTTGCGGAAGGATTGAGGGGAGAGGAATTGCATGCTAAGCTTGATGAACTATTGAACTAATTTGAAGAATAATATTCAGAGAAAAAGAAAGAGGCTGACCCAATTGAGTCAGCCTCTTTTTATGTGAGTGAGATATTAATTATCTCGCCATTGTCAACTGGTAAAGGTTAGCGAACCAACCAAGGCCGGCAACTCCAATTTGCATGCGAAGAGTTATAGTACCGTCGCAAGAGCTGAAAGTTCCTGGGTTGCCTGCGAAAGGCCTAACCGCGATTTCCATTCCAGCATATGCGGAGTTCAAAGTTCCTGCATCGCCTATTCCTGAACTTGTAGGAACTACATTCACGACAAAGTTTGCCGGGTTGCTCCAATCCATGTCGAAGGAAATGGGATTCCATCCGAAGTCATAGATGTTAGATACTGAAATGCGGGCCGATGTAGGTCCTGTCGAAGTGATTGACTCAACTGCAGTAGTGTAAGGTCCCCAAGTTGAAGTACCAAACACTTCATTAGAGTTGTCATAATCGCCTTCGAAGCTGTTGATGTTAACTGCGCAATACTTCTGCAGGCTCAACCAATAAGTACCTCTTTTGTGTACTGTGTCAGGCGAAGAAATGTTGATAACGAGATCATCCTTTCTTCCAGGCACATCATAACCGGAAGGAATACCGGTGATGTTGAAAGAGGCTGTTGTTTCTCCAGCGGGGATGGTCACCGTAGCCGGTGCATTGTACTGAACACCCTGTACTGCTGTAGCAGAAGTATAGGTGAGGCTCAATGTACGGTCAGTGCTGGCCACTGTGCTGATAGATACAGGAACAGTGTAGTTCAGGCCATCTGGACTTGTCGGGTCCATGAAGAAACTTCCAACTGGATTAACCTGGTTGAAGCGTGCGGCTTCAGGTGGGTCTATGATGTTATCGATGTGTTCACCCTTCTTGCAGGACATGAACGCCATAGATACCACCCCAGCCATCAGCAATAGTCTTGATATTTTAGCTTGAAACATGGTTATTATTTTTTTTCAATTTAAACTATGAAGGGTTTTGGTCAGCAGGTGTCATGTTGATGTTCGCGTCAATTTCCGCCTGAGGAATTCTCATCAGGAACTTGGGATCACCATCAGGGAGCGTGTAAGTAATCGGGTCGTAGTTAGGCAGACCATGGTTGCCAGCACCAGTTGGCCTGTTGAGACCTGTCTTCAAACGCTTGATGTCATGGATACCAAAACCTTCGCCCCAAAGCTCAATCCTTCTCTGGAGGAGAATTTCATTGATAAGACCTGTTCCGGTAAGGCCCGCAGCTGTGTAAGCCGGGTTTCTTGCCTGGATCAGTTGCTCAAGTACGCTGATAGCCTGAGTTTCGTTTGCACCACCCTGGCGAGCGAGCGCTTCAGCTTCGATCAGGTACATTTCTGCTGCGCGGATCAAGAGGTAGTCAGCAGCCCAGTTACCAGGAACGGGAGCGTGGAACTTAGTCTGATTGTAATCAGGGTTCGAACCACCACCTGAACCTGGAGCAGTCCATACCAGCTTCCTTACATCACCTGCAGGAATCTGATCGTACAATGCCTTTGTGATCTTCTTCTGTCCACCGAGAGCAGCATAACCGCCCATGGCAACATCCATGTGTGAATAGAAAGAAGCGTAGATGGTTGCCTGGTCAGTGATTACTTCAAATCCCCAGATCCATTCGGGATTGCCATCAGTCATCTTAGAGAATCCCTGAGTGTACTGACCTGCACTCATTGGAGTGTGGCCCTGGCGCGCCTTATTTGCGTAAGTAGCAGCGGTAGCCCAATCTTCCTGAGTAAGGGCAACGCGTGCACGAATTGCCTGTACAGTGTTCACATTGATGTTAGAGATATGATCACGTGTTGTTCCGTTCAGCAGATTTTCCGCAGTAGTAAGGTCGTCGATAATCAGGTTATAAACATCCTGTACTGTACCGCGGGGAGCACCAACTGTAGTTGGAGCAGTGTAAATGGGCACACCAGGAGCAGATTCATTACCCTTGTAGGTATGCTGGAACCATTGGATCAGGTTATAATAACAATGCGCGCGAATGGCAAGTGCCTGACCCTTGATGCTATTCTTAACCTCATCAGCTCCGGCAGCGGCATCGATGTTGGCAAGGATACCGTTCGCGTTACTGATGATCTGGTAGTAAAACGCCCACATTACATCAGAGCGGCTGGAAGGAGCGGCAGACATTTGCGCCGTATACCTGTAGTCAGTATTGAACCAACCATATCCCTGAGAGTGAACAACCATGTCATTACCCATAAGGTCAGCTACGATATCGTAGGACTTAGGTCCGAAGTTTCCATGGTTTGTGAAGAATGAATAGTACAACCTGTATGCACCATTCAATGCCACCTTTGCTCCTTCTGTGTCCTTGAAGATCACGCCTGGAGTTACCTGGTTTGACGGCTCCGTGTCCAGGTATTCCTTCTTACAGCCTATTGTTGCCAACAGGAGCAAGAGCGGGGTTGATAATCTAAGTATTCTTTTCATATTCTGATTATTAGAAAAATTATAAGTTAAGATTTAATCCCACAGTCATAGTCCTGTAAGGAGTATAGCTGAAGTCAGATGTACCAGAGATTGAACGTTGAGGATCCATACCCTTGTTCTTTGTGAACAGCCAGGCATTGTCAACGTTCGCGAAAATCTGCAGACCTGCGATGCCACCGAGCTTTGACAGCAATTGTCTTGGCAGGGTATAGCTGAGTGTAACATTCTTGATGTTCAGGTAAGAGCCATCAAACAGGAATCTTGTTGATGTACCATCATTATCTGATGCTGTGCTCTGAATCTTGGGAACATTTGTAATGTCGCCGGGCTTCTGCCACCTGTTCAGGATGTCAGCGTGCAAGTGAGATCCCAGTGTGCCTCTGTGCATAAGAGCCTGGTAATTCTGATCGAGGAATTGTCCACCCTTCGAGAAAGTTAGAAGGATAGAAAGATCAAAATTCTTATAGCGGAATGAGTTTGTCAAACCACCAGTGAAATCAGGCAGAGCAGTTCCATGGTTGTAGTAAGATGCATCGAGGAAAGTCCTTGTTACCATGCGTTCGCCGGTAGGCTTACCATCGGAATCAAGTACATCTTTATAGTAGAGGGCTTCACCAGTAGAAGCATCTACACCTGCAAATTCCCTGAGCCAGAAATCATAACGGCTACCACCTTCAGTCATTCTGAATGCACCGGAAACGATTTCTTCCTGGGGAAGCTTAGTGATTTCATTCTTGAAGTGAGTGAGGTTCAGGTCAATTCTCCAGTCGAAGTTTGTCTTCCTGATTACATTGTAACCGAGAGAAACTTCAATACCCTTGTTAGTGAATGTACCAACGTTATCAGTGAAGTTTCTGGCACCAACTGAAGGCGCAAGAGGTACGAGGAACAACAGGTTGTCAGAAACTCTGTTGAAGTACTCGATTGTACCCTGCAACCTGTTACGGAAGAGACCGAAGTCAACACCGATGTTGGTAGTCTGGTTAGTTTCCCACATCATTTCGGGGTTTGGAATTTCACCGATGATAGCGCCGGGAAGTGTTCCATTGTTCCAACCGAGTTCGTACAGGGGCTGCCATGCGTAGTAGTAAGGAATTGATTCGTTACCCTGCTCACCATAGCTTGCACGGAGCTTCAATTCGCTCACCCAGTCAATGTTCTGCATGAATTTCTCTTGTGAAATTCTCCAACCAAGACCAACTGACCAGAATTGTCCCCACCTTGTATCAGGATGGAACCTTGAAGATCCATCAGCCCTGAAGCTGGCAGAAAGAAGGTACCTGTTCTGATAGTCGTAAGAAACATTTGACAGCCAGCTGTCGATCCTGTGGTTGTCTTCACTTGAACCAGAACCTTCTGCAGTTGCAGCGTTGTCAAGTTCGCTTGTTCCAGGGAAGGGGAAGCCAATTCTTGTAGCGTTAAGGGAGTTAACCTTGTAACGATAGTTTTCATGACCTCCGAGAATCTTCACATTGTGATCTCCGAATGAACGGCTCCATGAAAGGATTTCGTTCAATGTAAGTGAAAGTTGGCGGGTGTTTGACTTGGTAGAACGTCCGTCTACATTGTCTGCATCACCGAACTGATTGTTCTGGTAAGTGGTACCATAGCTATCCCAGAAGTTTGTACCAAGCGTTGTCTTGAAATTAAATCCGTAAGGAAGTTTAATATCAATGTATGCGTTAGCATTTCCGTTGAATACTCTGCTGCTGCGGTCATCAAGTTCGAGAGAACCAAGCAGGTTAGAGTTTGGAGCATATGGCCTTGCACCCATCTGATCAGGACGACCCCAGTCTAACGCATTCTTACCTGTAGTAGGATCGATGATGAAGTTACCGGAAGCATCTCTCTGCCATACCGGGTAAATCGGTCCCATGATACGGGTATAGTAGAAAGGATTTGAAGTAAACGTACCAGTGCTAAGCAAGGTCGATTGGTTAGCCAGCGATCCGTCCACACTCAAACCAGCTCTCAGCCAGTTGGTAGCCTGTGCGTTTACGTTCAAACGAGCATTGAAACGCTCATATCCTGTAAATTTCACAATACCATCTTCATTCAGGTAACCGAATGAAAGGAAGTAGTCTGTCTTATCATTTGCGCCAGAAACATTCAGGTTTACATTCTGCCTTCCAGCCGTGCGGTAAAGTGCATCTTCCCATGAATCATTCCAGAGAAGCTGTGCATTCGGATTCAGCTTTCCTGTTGCAGGATCAACCAGTGTATTACCCGGAACATTATAGGCATTGTAAACAAGTCCGTTCGGTCCTGTAAGAACATTCGAAGCGGTCTGTCCTGCCTGTGCGGGAGTCTGTGGAACTGCAGCATACAAGTAATCGTTGCGGATACCTTCCCACATCAACTCATAGTATTGGGGAATGCTTACCCTGTCATACTCGGGAATAGCCCTGCTCATGTAACCGTTTCTGACGGTCAATGAAACTGCAGGCCTTCCTTTCTTACCTCTCTTGGTAGTGATCATGATCACACCATTTGCGGCACGTGCACCATAGAGTGCAGCGGCAGCCGCATCCTTCAACACAGTTACTGATTCGATTTCATCAGTAGAAAGCGCTGAGATAGATCCATCGTAAGCAACACCATCCAATACATACAGAGGAGCTGAACTCGCGTTGTATGAACCGATACCACGAATGATAACGGAAGCGCCAGAACCAGGCTGACCACCACCATTGGTAGAGATAACACCTGGTACAAGGCCCTCAAGCATACGAGTTACAGAAGTAACCTGCTGCTTTTCGATAGTTTTTGCTGTGATAGTACCCTCAGATCCGGTGAAGGCTGTCTTCTTTACTGTACCATACGGAACAGTTACCACAACCTCGGTGAGATCTGTAGCAGTGGAAGTCAGCGTAGCATTTACCACACTGCCTGAACCAATAGGTACTTCCTGGATACCCATGCTCACAGAAGAAAACACCAGGGTGGTTGCTCCGGCAGGGACATTCAACGAATAAGTACCGTCTGTCTTTGTGGTAGTGCCTGTGGAAGTCCCCTTCACAAGGACCGAGGCATTGGGAACCGGGTTCCCTTTGTCGTCAGTGACCTTTCCTGTCACGACTTTCTGAGCGAGCAGCTGTCCTGTGAAAAACAGAACCGCCGTCAGTGCCATTAGCAGTTTTCTCATTTTCGTTTTTAGTTTTAGGTAATAAATATTAAAAAAACAGAACCCCAGCGGGTACTCTTGGGGGACTTAGCATTTAGCCTATGTTGGGAGAACAGAACCTTTGCCGTTAACTACTCAAACATGTGTTTTACTTCGCCAAACCCGCAATAAGACAGCTGACCTGTTTTTTTTGCTGCACGCAATTTAGCAAAACATTAGTAATGAAAGCAAAAGCACCGGTTTCCTTGCCAAAAAACAGGTCAAAATCTGCCCAAATTCGTCATATAATTGTCAGTCAACTTGATGAACGGTTTTTTTAAACCGTACAAGACTGATTAACAGGGCGGGAAGTAATACGAGGTTCGTGCATGTGGCCGTAACCAGGGTCAGGGAAGTCAGCCAGCCCAGGGCCTGGGTTCCTCCGAAGCCGCTGAAGCAGAAAATCACGAATCCGGCTGTCAATACCATCGAAGTGTAGATGATGCTGATGCCAGTGCCGTGGATAGTCTCGATCACCGTCTTCTTCATATCGAATCCCTGCAGCGGGAGTTCCTGCTTGTAGTTGACGAGGAATCTGATAGTGATGTCAATCGCGATACCTAGTGCCACACTGAAAACAAGTACAGTGGAAGGTTTCAGCGGTATTCCAACCCATCCCATCACACCTGCGGTAATTGCAAGTGGAATTACATTGGGAATCAGCGAAACGATAAGAATTCTAAATGAGCGGAACAAGTAAAGCATACAAGCCGCGATTAACAGGAATGCCCAGAATATACTTTCCTTGAGCCCATTAATGATGAACCGGCTTCCCTCAAGGAAGGTGATGCTCGGTCCGGTTAACGTCACCTCATATTTCTCCTCTGAAAATAGTTCCTCCGCCTTCTTGTTGATGCTATCGAGGATAACTGGAAGTCTTTCACTTCCCACATCAGCCATGTTTACACTCAGCCTTGCATCCTGCCTCGTGCTGTCCATGAACGATCCTACGAGTCTTGCGAAGGAATTCTGCCTGGCGCCAGTATCTCTGCGGAATCGAAGGTATTCCATCATGCCTGGCATATCGTACTGGCTCGGCATGGAGTAGTTATTGCTATCTCCGAGGAAGAATGCCTGCTTGGCGAATTTCAATCCTTCGATGATGCTTAGAGGGCGATTCACTTCATCAAGACTTGCCAGGTATGCAGAGAGAGAATCCATTTTCTTCAAGCCTTGAAGGTCGCGGATAATGCCGGCCTTGCTCTTTGCATGAACCAAAATTTCCAAAGGCATCACACCTTTGAAATTCTTCTCGAAAAATTTTAAATCGGTATAGATCTTATCCGACTTCGGCAGATCGTCCACGATGTAACCCACGCTTTTCAGTCGGAGAATGCCAAGAACGGAAACAATAATAACCACAGATGTCAATCCGTAAACAAGCTTTCTGTGATTGAGGGCCCAGCGCTCGAGCCTGCCCAGCCAGCGGTTGAGACGCGGGTTCTCGAGGTACTTCATGTGCCTCGTCTTTGGCTGGGGAAAATAACTCAGCGCGACGGGAATCAGGATGAGAGAGATAAAGAACAGCAGCATGATGTTGATGCCTGCTACTACGCCAAACTCCTTAAGGATAGCGCTCTCCGTGAGGGCAAACACCGCGAAGCCGATCGCTGCCGCGAGGTTACAGAAGAGTGTGACGATTCCCATTCTTCCCACCATTGTCACCAGTGCCTTCTTTTTGTCGCCCGTTTCGTTGTAGGTTACGTGAAATTTGTTGAGGAAGTAAATGCAATTTGGTATCCCGATCACTACGATCAACGGGGGAATCAATGCAGTGAGAAGCGTGATCTTGTATCCTATCAGGTACATGGTGGCCATGTTGCACAGCACTCCGATGATGACAACGGAAAGTGAAAGCAGCGTGGAAGTGATTGAACGGAAGAAGAGCAGAAGAATGAGCGCCGAAAGTGCAACCGATGCAAACAAAAACCACCTCATCTCGTTGGCGATTCGTGTTGCCATTTCAGTGCGAATGAAGGGAAGTCCGCTCAGGTAGACCGTGGTCTGGTTATCCGATTCAAAATTTTGCGCAAGCCTTTCGATCTCTCCAACTACCTTGTTTCTTTTTTTCGAATTGATCACCTGCTTGTTGATGCGTACGCCCATGAGGTAGGCGTTCGTTCCAGGATTGTAAAGCAGATTTTGATAGAAGGGGAGATTCAAAAAAACCTGTCGGCCGCTGTCGAGCTCAGATTGTGTAAGAATTCTGTCGGGAAATATCGGACGTGTATTGAGTTTCTCGGTGGCTGAATCCTTCACAAGATTTATCGAGGAAGGAATGCTGATTACGTCTTCAACTCCACTCTGTTTCTTCAATGAACGTGCGAGTTCTGCATAATCGTTGAACATCTTCTCAGAGAAAAGGCTGTCGGTCTGCACGCCGATCACGAGTAAGTTGCCATCTTCTCCGAATTTATCCCTGAATTCCTGATAGGCCTTATTTGCGGGGTGGTTGACTGGAATGGCTCTTGAGAATTCGTAGCTGAGTTCCACCTTGCTGCCCCAGTATGCGGCACATGCTGTGAGTGCAATAATTAATACGAGTAGAAAAACACGGTACTTTAGGATCAGCTGTCCGATACGGTTCCACATAGGTTTCTTATTAATATGAGATGCTGAGTCAGGGTGCAAAGAAATTAACTAATTACCTAATTAAAAAATTACTTAAT
Source organism: uncultured Chitinophagaceae bacterium (assembly GCA_966250475.1). GTDB lineage: Bacteria > Bacteroidota > Bacteroidia > Chitinophagales > Chitinophagaceae > CBINHQ01. The sequence goes on along the minus strand of CBINHQ010000022.1, from coordinate 4,114 downwards.
TAACTACATACTTTTGAGTTGTGAGAATTGTAGCCTCCATAATCATTCTTTTCACCTGCGCTTCTTCAATTGCACAGCCCGGCATTCCGCCAATTGGAATGTGGCGAGAACACATGCCTTACAACAGTGTGATCGACCTCGCATCGGATGGCGATAAAGTTTATGCCGCCACTACGTACAGTCTTTTTTCTGTCACCATCAACGATCATTCGATCGAAAGAATGAGCAAGGTGACCGGACTCAGCGAAACCGGAATCTCCGCCATCAGTTTGGATGAGGTGAGCAGAAAATTGTTCGTAGCGTATGAAAACAGCAACATCGATGTGATACACCGCGCCGACATCATCAATCTTCCCGACATTAAGCGTGATGATGTGGTAGGTGATAAACGCATTCACGCGATCTTTCCTGCTAACGACAGAGTGTATCTCTCAACTGGCCTCGGTGTGATTGTGCTCGATGCTGAGCGCTATGAAGTGAAGGAGGCCTGGTACATCGGCGATGGAGGGGCACAGGTTACCGTGAATGAATTTGCCCGGCACTATGGATTTTTCTACGCCGCAACCGATGAAGGATTGAAGCGAGCGCCCATCTCAGGCGTGAATCATGCTGACTTCGCCCAATGGGAAAACATTAGTGGTTCAAATGGATTGCCTGCAGGATCGAGTGAAGGTGTGCTCACTCTTGGCGATAAGATTATCGCGAGGCATGAGAATACACTCTACAATTTGAATGGAAATTCCTGGGATATTTTTTATGAGGATGACTGGACTCTCGTTAATGCCAATGTTTCGGGAGGAGTGCTCTTTCTTTCAGAGCGCATGCTTACGGGAGAAAGCAGGGTGTTGTTGTTGGATGAAACGGGCGTGGTGCAACGCACACTTACACAAGTTGAGCCAATATCATTCCCGATGAAGGCGATCATTGCCGGTGGCGATCCCTGGCTTGCCGATCGATTTGGCGGACTCACAAGATTCTACACTAACTCTTACGAAAATTTCAAACCCAATTCACCCGAATCGATTGCAAGCGGTGAGATGACCGTTGCCGATAATGTTTTCTACGCCACCGCAGGCGCAGTGAACGAGGCCTGGAACTATCAATACAATGGTGATGGAATTTTCGTTTTGCGTGAAGGCACTTGGACAAACATCAACCGATACCGCTTCCCGCAGATTGACACGCTTCTCGATTACATCACGATTGCCATCGATCCATCTGACAAATCGATCTGGGCTGGTTCGTATGGCGGGGGACTGTTGCACGTAACCGGAAAGGATCAGTTCGAGATCTTCAAGCAAGGCTTCATCGAACCGGCTGTTGGCGATCCCGGCAGCCACCGAGTCTCCGGACTCGCTTTCGACAATGTAGGCAATCTCTGGATCTCAAACTTCGCTGCAACCCAACCACTCGTTGTGCGCAAGCGTGATGGAAGCTGGAACAGGTTTACGATTCCATTCTTTCTTTTTGAAAATTCATTAGCACAGATTGTAATTGATGATGAGGATGTGAAATGGATTGTTGCCGCAAAGTCGAACAACCTGATCGCATTTGATGATAACAACACGATCGACAATACCGCCGACGACCGCTGGCGAAGCTATGGCCCCGGTGCCGGAAACGGCAACCTTCCAGAGGGTGAAGTGTTGTCCATAGCCAAAGACAGAAACGGTTTCGTCTGGGTTGGCACCACGAATGGAATTGGTGTGATTCAATGTCCCTATGATGCATTCCTTCCCTCCGGCTGCGATGCCACCTGGCCTGTTGTGCAACAAGGAAACTTTGCAGGATATCTTTTCAATGGAGAGGAGGTTCGCAGCATTGCAGTCGATGGAGCAGACCGCAAATGGGTAGCCACAGCAAACGGCGTGTTCCTCGTGAGTCCATCGGGCCACGAGGTCATCTATCATTTCACAGAGTCAAACAGTCCACTTCTGAGCGACGATGTGCGAAAGATCGCGGTTGATGGAAAATCGGGAGAGGTCTTCTTCGCCACAATGAAAGGAATTTGTTCTTTCCGAAGCACAGCTACAGAAGGTGGCACGAAGAATGAAGACGTACTCGTATTCCCAAATCCCGTTCCTCCGGGATTCACTGGCACGATTGGGATTCGCGGACTCGTGGAGAATGCAATCGTGAAAATAACAGAACTGAATGGCAGGCTTGTGTACCAGACCAGGGCTCTCGGTGGACAAGCCAATTGGGACGGGCGCGATCATCTCGGACGAAGAGTTTCGAGTGGCGTATACCTGGTGCTGGTGAACGAAGAAGGAGCCAACGGAGCGCGCAGGAAGGAACGAACAGCCGCGAGAATCGTCTTCTTAAAATAACTAATCAGTAATTAATCTATCAACGCATCATTCTTGGCCGATAAACTCCATAAGACAAAAGGCATCGTGCTTCGGGTAGTGAAGTATGGAGAAACGAGCCTCGTAGTCACAATTTATACCGAGCTATTTGGGTTGCAGTCCTACCTCGTGAATGGTGTGCGAGTTACCACGAAGCAAGGCAACAACAAGGCTGTGATGTTTCAGCCCTCAGCCATTCTCGACCTTGTAGTTTACCACAGCGAGTTCAAGCAATTGCAGCGAATCAAAGAGCATCGCTGGGCTCACGTCTATTCCGGCATTCTCTCGGATGTGAGAAAAAACGCGATCGCATTGTTCATGGTCGAATTAGTTACGCGTTGCATCAAACAACCTGAGAGCAACCCCGAACTTTTCGGATTTTTGGAGGATGCATTCATGAGTCTCGATGCATCTTCCGCAGAAATCTCCGCCAACTTTCCTCTGTACTTCGCTGTACACCTTCCTGCATTCTTTGGATTGAGGATTGATGATAACTATTCAACTTCGAATGCCTTCCTCGACCTGCAGGAAGGAAGCTTTGTACAGGAGGCGCCGTCTCATCAGCATTACATTGCAGGCAGACTTGCGGCGATCACCGCACAATTGCTGCGAACGCAACTTCCCTCAGAATTGAATCAGCTAAAGCTCAATCATGAGGTTAGAAGGGAGTTGATGCAGGCTTTTGAAGTGTATTATTTGTTACACGTGCAGGACTTTGGAAACATGAAGACTCTTCCTGTTCTCAGGGAAATTCTCGGATAATCAGTCCTTCGGAAGCGATCTCAATCGAAGAAAGGTGATCACATAATCGATTTGCTGCGCGCTCATCTTCTGCGCAACTGCGTGATTGGTGGGGTCCATTGCAATCAGCGCCGCTGACTGGTAATTATCTATCTGAATCTTTGTGAAGTTTGGTACACTGTCTCTCCCTGGAGTGAAAATGCCATGACAACTCGCGCAATGTAATTTGTACAATACTTTTCCTTTCTCGGCGCGGTCAATCAGTATTTCACGGTTTTCCTTCGTTACATGGTCGGCAATATCGTATTGAGTCTTGTTCTTGGCAGTGCAGGCGATCAGCCAGATACAAAGCAGCAGGATGGAGGATATGACTAGCGCTTTCTTCATTGATTAATATTCTCCCCCAACGATTCGTTTGTTCAATTCCTTCTTACTCGAAAGTGGAAGCTTCTCAGGTGGTGCATCAAAAATAACATTTTCGTTGAGCGAAAACATGAACTTAATCAGTTGTTCCTTTTCCTTTGGGGTCAGGTGTAATGAATCGCTCGCTAAAGTCTGATTAGGCACGTTCAATCCTCGTCCCTGCCCTCCGCCCTGGTCGTAGAAGTCGATGACTTCTTCCAGAGTGTTGAACACCCCATTGTGCATGTAAGGGTTTGTCAGAGATGCATTCCTCACAGTAGATGTACGAAATGCATTTGCTGTTTCTTTCGCGGGATTGATGCCGAATCTTCCTTTGTCAGGACTCAACATGGTAAACGAAGTATCTGCAGGTACACCCAGCACTTCGAACTCTGTGCCTATGTATGGGGGTCGCACACCGCTGAACATCGGCACAAAATGGCAGGTTCCGCATTGTGCCTTGCTCATGAAGAGGTTGAAACCCGCTTTCACATCACCGGAGATTTCTTTCTTTCTGTTCATTGCTTCGTCGAATGGTGAGCTGTACTGACTGAAGTCTGCGAAATAAAATGTGATGGCGGATGCAATGTGGTCAACAGTCACATCCTTTTCTTCCGGAGTAT
>CBINHQ010000021.1:0-13192 GCA_966250475.1 uncultured Chitinophagaceae bacterium | reverse complement strand
CGCGAGACCAACAAGAGTGGATCTGCCCACAGCTTCCAATTCCTGCATTGCCTCTACAGCAGCGCTTAACTGGCCCTTTCCTCCGTCGATAATTATGAGTTGGGGAAATGGCAGATGCTCTTCTTTCAGACGCCTGTATCGCCTGAAAACAGCCTCCTTCATCGTAGCGAAATCGTTGATCCCTTCCACCGTTTTTACATTAAAATGGCGGTAGTCTTTCTTGCTTGGTTCGCCATTACGAAAGCATACCATTGCCGATACCGGATAGCTTCCCTGGAAGTTTGAATTATCGAAGCATTCAATATGAAGAGGAAGGTCCGGCAACTGAAGGTCGCGCTGCAAGCCTTCGAGAATCTTTATCTGGTCAACATTCCTCGAGAGCTTAAGCCTCTCCTTATTGCGCATCTCCTCGATGAAGTAGTTCACATTCTTCTCCGATAGATCGAGCAAACGCTTCTTGTCGCCTCCCTTTGATACCGTTACAGTGACTGTCTCATCAGGGTATTCAATGGGAAAGGGCACGATAATCTCCGGAGCATCACTCTGAAAAGTTGTTCGCAACCTTGCTATGGTGAAACTTAGAATCTCTTCTTCCGTTTCATCGAGGTGAGTCTCCACGCGGTTGGTCTCAGTCTGCACGATGGAACCATTCCTCACCATCAGGTAATTCACGAAGGCTATGTCTTTTTCCTTCACGATAGAAAACACATCCACATCGCCGGCCTTCATATTTGCAACGGCCGATTTTGCCTGGTATGATTCGAGATAATCGATCTTCTTCCGAATGATTTCTGCCTTCTCAAATTCAAGATTGGCTGCTAGGTCTTTCATCTCCTCCCGGAAATATCTGATTACGGGAGTGAGATTCCCCTTGAGGATGTTCCGTACGAACTGGAGACTCTCACTGTAGTCTTCCTGCGTTTGCAATCCTTCGCAGGGACCTTTGCAATTTCCCAGATGGTATTCGAGGCAGACTTTGAACTTTTTCTTCTCGATATTCTTCTGTGTGAGGTTGAGAGAGCAGGTGCGCAATTGAATCGTCTGCCTGATGAAGTCCAATAGTTCCCTCACCTTCTTCACAGAAGTAAAAGGTCCGAGGTATTCCGATCCGTCGTTGATACGATTTCGAGTAAGGAATACGCGTGGAAAGGGCTCGTTCCTGATCACGATATACGGGTAGGTCTTATCATCCTTCAGGTTGATGTTGAACGGAGGCTGAAATTGCTTGATGAGCGAATTCTCGAGGAGAAACGCATCCTGTTCGGAATCGACGATTGTGAATTCAATGCGATCAATTCGACGAACGAGCTCATGCGTCTTGTAATTCGCAAGTGTTTTATTGAAATAGGAACCTACGCGCTTGCGAATGTCCTTTGCCTTTCCTACATAGAGTAATTCATCAGCGGCATTGTAGTACTTGTAAATCCCCGGCTGCCTCGGCAGGGTGGAAGCAATATTTTGAAATTCTGAATTGGTCATTCATTCTCCTTGTTCTCTTCTTCGGTGTACTGAGGCTCAGGCTCATTCCAAACCACGCGGTAAGTGGAAGTGGTCTCGGGTTGCGCCTTTAGTTGTTTGATGATCGCAACCTGGAAGCTCTCATCAACCTGCCATAGCAGTCGCTTCTGCACGGAACTGTCGCGGTTGCTCATATATGTGTCAATTATGATGCTGGTCACTCTGTCTCCTGATGGATCGGGTTGGATCAGCACTTCTTCGCGTTGTATCTCCTCTTCGCGAGGATTCACCGGCAGCATGGTAATGATGAGTCGGTTCAGCATTTCATCAAACCTTGATTCTTTGGTATATCTTCCTTCGAATTTATCGCGGGTGAGATCGGGCAAATCGAGGAATTCGCGTGCGAGACTCCTGAACTGTTCCCTCTGGAAATAGGTAGTGTCGTTGCCGCCATCTTTGCGGGGCTCGATTTTGCGAATCGAATAAAGCGATGTGTCCACATGCGCAACCTGGCTCAAGATGAAAGAATTCACCGGGAACAGGGATGGCGCTTCCTCTTTAGGTTTTTTGTCGCCGCTGCATGAAAGCAACAGGATTGCGGACAACAGGGTGAAAAAGGCGTTCTTCATTCCCAAATTTATGATGTTTATGCGAGGTGTTTTCATTGAGGGCACATCATTCAATTTCATTAACAAAAAACCCGGCGAACTGCCGGGTCCAAGCAAATAGTATTGGCTGCAAGACTTCTATTGGTTGAGGGTTACACCCAGTTTCACGCCGAAATCGAATAGGTTTTCCTTAACCGGATACTTGCTCTGGAAGCTTGACAGTACCTGGTACCGCACCTGCGGACCAATCTGCCAGCGTGTGTTTCTCTTGTTGGTGTAAGAAACGAAGGTTTCAAAGCTTGTATTTACATTCACGTGCCTGATGAGCCAGGGCACTTTCGCGTAGTTCTTGTAATCTGTAGAAATGAGATACGCACGATCGCTGAGGATGTACGTTGGCTGCACTGTTCCTGCCACTCCGAGATAAGTCTTATCCTTTCCAAGCACTTTCAGTTCTACTCCAATTGGAGCGGAAACAGAGAAATAGAAATTATTCAGCCAATCAGACTTGTAACCGCTGTAGTTGCGATAGTAAGTCCACGCCGTAACAGAGTTTGTATTTCCACCGGCACCGCTGAGGTTGATGGTTGCCTGCTCGCCGTTAAACACAAATGCTTTGATATCGTACCTGTTTATGTTGAACTGCATGCCAGCCGTTACCTTCAGGCTCTTTGTGAGCGGGTACGCAGCAGATACTCCGAGTTGGAATCCAAGGTCTGGTTTGTGTACCACAGCCTTGTTCACATCCGTTAATGCGGCGAAAGGATAATTTGTAGCCGAATTGAATGGATTTGAAGTGAGATATGATTTGTTCTCACTCAGGCGGCGATAGCTTACTGTCGGAGTGAAATAGAATCTCCATGTCAGTTTGCGATCAAATTTCTTTGGCTTGAAGCTGTTCACCACGCTTTCGATGGTGTAAGGGCTTGCGAAAATTTCTTCTTCCCTGGTAGCTGGCTTCGATTCATCCACTGTGGTTGCCTGTGCAGTGAGCGGTTCTGCATGGGCAGTGCGGGGAAGATATTCTGTGAAGATGGATTGATCTCTTCTTTCCTGCGTGATCATCCTGATTGAATTGTTCTGCTGCGTTGGAGCTTCGGCTTCAGGAGCGATCATTTCTTCTTCTTCGTTCGAAGTGATATTTTCTGATTGAGAATTTGCAGGTGAACTGTTGCGCAGGTCTTCATCGATCTGCTGATTGTATGAAAGCAGGCCGTTCATGTCGTCATCAACAATAGAAGGATCAGCCTGTATTCTGTCGGGGTTAACAGGAGTGAGGATTTCGAGTGGTTCAGCCTTTGGAAGGTTTGCTGCAGTCTGATTGCCTGAGGGGTTCGACATCATGACCCAGGTAACCGAGCCGGTTGTGAGCAGGAGCAAGAGTACGAGGCCCAGACCATACAACCTCCTGCGGCCATGCAGGCTACGGTTGATGCTCCTCCAGACTTTATCTGAAGGGATCATCCGGAATTGGTCCGCATTCCTCTTTACGTACTCTTCAAAATCTCTATTAAAATTACTCTCCATAACCAGTCACTATTTAGGATACGAAATTATCGCTGGCTTACTGCCACAAGCCAGTCAATATCTTGTTTTGGTTTTTGTAAGATCTTTTTACGAACCAATACATCTTCGAGCATTGACTTTGCTCTTGTATACTGGCTCCTGCTGGTACTCTCCTCAATGTCGAGCATGCCGGCGATCTCTCTGTGACTGTACCCTTCAACGGCATAAAGGTTAAGAACTGTTCTGTAACCAATCGGCAGCAACCTGATGCATTCTACCACTTGCTTGGCCTGTATAATGGCCGGAACGCTGTCTTCTCTCACCTGCACTCCGGTGGCATGAATGATGTCAACACTCTCATTGAACTTTTTATTCTTCTTGAGGATATTGATACAGGTGTGCACGATTATTCTTCGTATCCATCCTTCGAAGGCGCCCCTGTTTTCAAACGTGTGAAGTTGAAGAAAGACTTTTATGAAGCCTTCCTGGAGCATGTCTTCAGCATCTTCCCGGTTGTGCGCATAACGATAACAGACTGCCAGCATCTTTGAACTGTATCGGTTATATAGTTCGCGCTGGGCAACCGGATCATTCTTTAAACAACCTTTTAAAATGGCTTCCTCAGTCATGCTCCTTGGGTTGCCTGTAATTTAGACAATTTTTCCTTACAATAGCTGCACGAATCGTAAATTTTCGGTCAGGGAAAATGACCGTCCAGCGGCTATTTTGGCCGTTTCAGGCTATCGGCGGGATACCTGCTTTCCATGTCGGCCATGAGCGACTTCGCCCAATTGATGAGTAAATCCTTTTCCTGCGTGCTTAGTTTAGCATCGCGGTGGATCCAAGTGTATGAGTCAAGAGGCATTTCTCCCTTCTCTACCTGCTCTACAACTTCCTCCAGCTTGTGAAACTGGTAACGAAGATTTCTGTGAGTGTATTCGTCGAAATTCAATTCGGATTTTCCTTCATTCACATGATCGGTAAGCCACCAATCTACAGGCTGAATCTTACTGTACCATGGATACTTCGTGTTGTTGCTGTGGCAATCGTTGCAGGCCTTCTCGAGAACAGCTTTCACATCGTCAGGAATGGGATGAACGTTGCCGATGTAGTTTGGCTGAGGTCCTTCAGAAATGTTGCGCGCAGGGTGAATGAATTGTATGATGATGAATGCCGCCAGGAGTACAAGCAGAATTTTCTTAATCATGGGGGTTCGTTTTTATTTCTCAATGAGGATTTCGCCTGTCATTTCTTTTGGAATGGGAATTCCCATCATGGTAAGGATGGTTGGCGCCACATCGCCGAGTTTACCGGGACGTATCTTTCCCTTCCATTCTTTGTCGATGATGAAGAACGGGACCGGGTTCAATGTGTGCGCTGTATTGGGCGATCCATCCGCGTTGATCATGAAATCAGAATTGCCATGATCCGCAGTCAGGAAGATGGTATAGCCATTGTCCAGCGCCGTTGTCACAACCTGACTCACGCAATTGTCAACTGTCTCTACTGCCTTGATTGCAGCTTCCCAAACTCCTGTGTGTCCAACCATGTCCGCATTTGCAAAATTGAGACAAACGAAGTCGGCAGACTTGTTCTTTATCTCGGGAAGCAGAGCTTCAGTTACTTCAAACGCGCTCATCTCCGGCTTGAGATCGTACGTCGCAACTTTAGGTGAAGCGATCAGAATTCTTTTCTCGCCTTCGAATGGAACTTCTCTTCCTCCGCTGAAGAAGAAACTCACGTGAGGATACTTCTCTGTCTCCGCGATGCGGATCTGCTTCAATCCATGACGCTCGAGTACTTCGCCCAGAGTATTGCGCAGATCATCGTTTTCAAAAATGATGTTCACCCCTTTGAACTTCTGGTCGTATTGCGTCATCGTGGTGAAGTAGAGCGGGAGCTTCATCATCTCGAATTCGGGCATGTCTGTTTGTGAAAGCACCTGTACGATCTCGCGGCACCTGTCTGTGCGGAAGTTGAAACAAAACACTGCATCATCTTCAGAAATTGTTGCAATGGGTTTCATTGATGAATCAACGACGACTGTAGGAAGAATGAATTCGTCAGTAATTTTCTGCTCATAATTCCTTGCCATGGCCTCGATGGCATTCGTAGTTGTTTCACCTCTGCCATTCACCAACGCATCATAAGCGAGCTTCACGCGTTCCCAGCGCTTGTCGCGATCCATTGCATAGTATCTACCGGAGACAGTTGCAATCTTTCCAACTGTTTTATCGATGTGTTCCTGCAATTCTGTGAGAAAGCTCCATCCGCTCTTCGGGTCGCAGTCGCGGCCGTCGGTGAATGCATGGATGAAGACATTCGTCAGTGATTCATTCTTGCACACATCGAGTGTGGCTTTCAAATGATCGATGTGTGAGTGCACACCACCATTGCTCACGAGCCCTATCAGGTGTAGCGGTTTGTTGCTCACCTTCGCATAGCGAATGGTATTAAGAAGGTTTTGATTTGCTGCATATTCTCCTTCGCGAATGGCGACATTTATGCGTTGCAATTCCTGGTAAACGATTCTGCCTGCGCCCAGGTTAAGATGACCCACTTCCGAGTTGCCCATCTGCCCTTCTGGCAGGCCAACCTGCTCACCACAGGTTGTTAAAGTTGTATTCGGATAGCGGTCGTAAAGTGATTGCGTAAAGGGTACTTTAGCGTGTTGGATGGCGTCGGCTGATGCAACTTTTCCGAGTCCCCAGCCGTCCATAATCACCAGAATAACTTTTTTTTTCACCATTTTTCGATTTTCGTATAAATACACTCATTTTCAGGGAACAATGGTAGTTACACACGTAGAAATTCGACTGAAATGTAGTTGTAAAACTACATTCAAATCATGTAATTGCCTGAAAGCGGGTTAAAAATGTATGATTTTAGTATTTTAGAGTGTTGCCTTTGAGGCATGGATTCTATGGCATATTTTTCGATAACCTAGAGCTATGAAACCACATTTTATGAAAGCAATTTTTACATCCCTCATGGCGGTTTCGCTGGTCATGTTTACTTCGTTTGCACAACCTGGTGCAATCGATGAAGTCATCAGCGCCCTCCGCGCAGGGGATGCTCCAACTATATCAAAATACTTCGATGACAATGTTCAGCTTGAACTGCCTGTAAAGAGCGACAGCTACAGCAAGGCACAGGCTCAGGTCATCCTGAAGGACTTCTTCTCCAACAATGGCGTGAAGGGATTCGAACTTAAACATAAGGGCGATTCTCCCGGCGGTCATTACTGCATCGGTACCTTGCAGACAAGGTCAGGTAATTTCCGCGCGCATGTTTTCATGAAGGCAAAGGGAAACAAAGAAGTTGTGAAGGAGATTAGGTTTACCTCCATTGAGTAATTAATTAATTAACTAATTAGTTAATTAGCTAATGGTGTAGCCTAGTGTAGTAAGATGCTTATTGATTTTTTGGAGTTGGTCTCCCTGGATAATTATTTCTCCATCCTTTGCGGTGCCGCCGGTTCCACAGTGATTCTTTAGCTTTCTGCCGAGGTCTTCAAGGTCTTCAGGCTTTCCGACAAAACCGGTAATCAGCGTAACAGTCTTTCCCGCGCGATGGCGCGTATCCAGGCGCACACGAAGCTTCTGCTTTGCGGGCGGGAGGGTTTCGATCTGAGATTCCTGTTCTTCAAACCTGAACCCAGGATCAGTTGAATACACATATCCCTTTGAATCCGGCTTATTCTTCTTACTCAAAATCTAAAACTTTAATACTCTAAAATCATTACCTAATTAACTAATTAGCTAATTAGCTAATTAGCTAATTAATTAACCTCGCTTTGAGGCTCAGGTCCAAACTCCTCGCCTGGTGAATCAACGCGCCCACACTCACAAAATCAACTCCTGTGGCGGCGTAATCCTGAATGTTATCAAGGTTGATGCCACCGCTGGCTTCAGTCTCGAATTTTCCAGCGATGAGTTTAACTGCTTCCTTCACTTGCTCGGGTTTGAAATTATCAAGCATAACGCGAAAGACCTTTCCTTCTCCTGCCGCGAGCACTTTCTTTACATCGTCAATCGAGCGAGTTTCGATCTCGATCTTGAGTCCTGGCTTCATGCGCTGTACGTAGTCAAATGATCTTTCAATCGCCTGTTCTATTCCTCCGCAGTAATCAATATGGTTGTCCTTAAGCATTATCATATCGAACAACCCGAAGCGATGATTGATGCCGCCCCCAATCCGCACTGCTTCTTTCTCAAAGAGACGGAAGTTGGGTGTGGTCTTTCTCGTGTCGAGTAATCTTGTTGAATATCCTTTGAGCTTGTCGGTGTATTTCTTCGTGAGGGTGGCGATACCGCTCATGCGCTGCATACAGTTAAGCACGAGCCGCTCGGCCTTGAGTATGGTGTGAACGCTTGCGTGTATTTGAAAGGCTTCATCGCCAAATTTCATTTGGTCGCCATCCTTCATCGAGGCATTGAACTTTGCTGAAGGTTCGAGGAGTGAGAATATCTTTTCCGCAACTTCCATTCCTGCCAGCACACCTTCTTCTTTCACCTTAAGCACAGCGGATCCCTGTTGGTAGGGAGGAATGCAACTGAGGGTGGAATGATCTCCTTCGCCAATATCCTCATCGAGGGCTGCGCGTACCAGTTTGTCGAAGTCTTTCAAGGCAATTTATTTAAGCGTTCGCCGATTATTGTCCCTGTGCGAGACTGTATGCTCGCTTGTCGCCCCATTTGTTCAGCAGTTCCATCGAGCAGATCTTGAAATCTGCACTGAGTGAAACATAAAGGCCAATGATATCCTGCTGCGTGAGCGGTGAATCATCCTTACTCTCGAATCGCACGTTGTACTGGTTCACGAGGTTGGTGAACACGGAACCCGTGGGCCATACCTGAGTTCCGCGGTTGCTCACGTTCACGATCTTGAACTTAACTCCTCCGTGACGAAGACAGATGTTCGCGATTACATCAGGCTGCTCATGGCTTTCGATGAACATGTCAACACCGGCGATTGTTTCCTCGCTCATTTCTTTTGACACGAGCATCGGATTTTTCTCGAGCTTGAAATGCGTCACGGTTGCGGGCATGTTCGGCAGCAACGGCTTCGGATTCACTTCGGGCATCTTGCCGAAGTTTGATATAATGGTATCTGCAAATTCAGTGGTGTTGAGTGAAGGCTTCGACTTGTCGCCGAAATCACCCGTGTGTGCTCCGCTCTCGAGAGTGTAAAGCAATGCGTTTTCTATTTCCGCAGCGTTCTGCATCAGACCCAGGTGGCGAAGCATCGCGAGTCCACTGAGAAGAAGTGCGGTTGGGTTTGCAATATTCTTACCTGCAATGTCGGGAGCTGTTCCGTGTACAGCTTCGAAGATGCAAATGTGGTCGCCGATGTTAGCGGAAGGTGCGAAGCCGAGTCCGCCAACGAGTCCTGCACAGAGATCAGATACAATATCGCCCTGGAGATTGGTAAGCACCACCACATCGAAGGTGTCGGGCATTGTGACGAGCTTCATGCAGAGGTCGTCTACTATTACATCGTCTGCCTTCAGATCGGGATAGTCCTTCGCTACTTCGTAGAAACATTCGAGGAAGAGCCCGTCCGTGATCTTCATGATGTTGGCCTTGTGCCCGCACGTAATTCTCCTTGCCCTCTTCTTGCGCGCCATTTCGAAGGCGTATTTGATCACCTGTAAGCTTCCGGGACGCGTGATGAACCGACGGCTCAGAGCCACATCATGCGTGAGCATGTGTTCGATGCCGCCGTAAGTATCTTCGATGTTTTCGCGCACCACGGTCACATCAATCGGAATTCCCGCCTTGCTGAACACCGTGTCCACGCCATGAAGAGTTTGAAATACACGATTATTCGCATATGTATTCCAGGTCTTGCGGGCTGTTACGTTCACACTCTTCACGCCTTTTCCTTTCGGAGTCTCCATTGGTCCTTTGAAAAGAATTCCTAAATCTTCAATCGTAGTTTTCGCATTATCCGTCATTCCATTGGAAAAACCCTTGTCGAAAACCCATTTTCCCATTTCAACGAACTCGAATTCAAGAGGTACTTTGTTGGCATTGAATATCTTGAGTACGGCATCCATAATCTCGGGGCCAATTCCGTCTCCTTTTGCAACTGCTATCTTCATGTGGGCAACTTTTTTGTTCAGGCCGCAAAATTAAAGAGGATTTACGGACATCAGTCTTTTTCTTTATTTTTACGTAAAGCGTCAATTTATGAATAGCATAATATCCGAAGGGGTGCAGGTTAGCGTAGATACTTTCTACCAGCCTGACTATAGTAATCCTCTGCAATCGGAGTTTATGTTCGCATACAGGATCACGCTCGAGAATCATAATTCATTTCCCATAAAACTTCACCGCCGCAATTGGCAGATATTCGACAGCAACGGTACTCACCGCGAAGTGGAAGGTGAAGGCGTGGTTGGCGTTCAACCAACTCTTCAGCCAGGCGAAAGCTATCAATACGTGAGCGGCTGCAACCTGCGCACAGAAATGGGGAAGATGAAGGGGACCTACCAAATGGAGAATCTCAACAACAAGCAGATGTTCGAAGTGAACATTCCCGCTTTCGAGATGATCGTTCCCATGAAGAATAATTAATTGCGTCGCGGGCGGTTACCTTATAATCGCCGTCCTTTCCTTCATTAATTTAATGGCTTCCTCTCTGCTGGAAAACATATTGTTTATGTTCACAAGGTTGTCCGCGAGTTTGTCGTACCGTTTTGTGAGCAAATAAACGAACACGTGCAGGTAATGAATGCCGTCGAAGACGATTGCCTTGTTGCGTGCAAATTCATCCTTTCTTTTCAGAAATTCATTCGGCATTTCGGTATAATGCATGCCGGGGCGAAGGTGATGGATGATGTGATATCCATCGTTCCAGCAAATCTCATTGTAGCGCGTGTTGATGCAGTTGATGGAGTTTGTGTAGAGATTTTCTGGATTCTCCCTGTCGATGAATGAATGTTGTGTCCAGTTACCAAGCATCATCACCAGTCTTGCGAAGAGCAGCGGAATGACGAAAACCACCATTGTTGCCTTCAGGTTAACGAAGCACATGCCAATGCAGAAGGCGATGTACACGTATTCTCCTATTGTGAGGCGGGTGTATAGTTTCTTACGCTTGCGGTAATACAAATAAAGAATTGTATTCTTCACCCCGACAATCATGAACTTGAAAAAGTAAGCGATGAAATGACGTGCGCTGTCACGCTGGTAGCGCATGGTGCTGCTGGTATCATCTTCAAGATTGTTTTCCACGTGGTGCATTCCCATGTGATGGCTGAAGTATCCTTCAGGGGCGTGGCCAAATAAGGGGCAAATCATCCACGTAATGTAGCCGTGAATCCATTGTGCGGGCTTGCGAAAGCACTTGCGGTGGCAGAGACAATGAAACAACAATCCAAACCGGCCCTTGAAATAAAATTGCGAGAAATAGAAATAAGGAATGGCGGCAACCCACCACCAAATACCTTGTAGCAGAGGTGTAAATAGCAATATCGCTCCGGGAACAATCGTGAGATGAATGAGCGTCAACAGATGAATGAAAGGAAGGTCGCGTTTGTCATTCATTCTCTTTAACCAGAATCTCTCGTACCAGGTAAGCCTTTCTTTGGGAATATAGATTGGATCTGTGAGCGAAGTAAGTGTCTTCATGACTTGTATTATTCCTGGTTAAGTGAGAAAAGATATCTAAGGCAATCTCCTTGCCGGAGATTTATTTGGGCTTGTACTTTGCCTCTTCCAGGATTTGTTTTGGAGGCAGTTTCATTAAAGCGTCTGTTGTTATTTCTGGATTCTTTTCTACATATTTTTTAACGATCTGCCAGCCGATCCACTGTCCGATGTTGCCGGGAGAAAATTCCTGCGAGAACCCTTGAGTGAAGGGTGATTCTCCGATGTAGGTCTGCAAGGTTGCAGGATTAACCGAATTCAGGTCTTCGTTCTTCACGATATAACTCCAGATGAGGCCTTCATTCTCCTCGCACCATTTTAGTTGCCTGGCGGTATATCCGGTCTTGATGGAATCTGCAGTCAGCGGGAGGAATCTATCGAGCAGCCACCATTGCTTGCCTTTTTCGATCATTTGTTCGATTAGTGGCTTGCCTTTGCTCTTGTCGGGTGAGATGTCTTCGACCACGAGTTTCATCAGGTCGCCGATGATGTATTCCTTCGCGAAGCGTCTGCTTCGATAAAGCGGCGCAACATTGTTGATGAAGTATTCATTCTGGTAGAGGGAGTAATCAGATCCGATGTAGAATTGAAGGCTGATACCAGCGAAATCGTTGCCGAGAAAATTTGGAGTGTAATCACCGTTAGCCATCCTCGCCATGTCGGTGATTGAATTCATTGGTCCGACAATCGGCACAATCGATTTTGGAACCTGGTAGTCGGGATAATAGTATTTCACATACCGATAGGCCTGTTCGATATCTTTCTCGATGGATGAGAAATTTCGGTACACATCCTGCACGGTGTCATAGACAGGTTTGTAAAGCCTGTAATAGGTTCGAACACCCTCCTGGTCGGTGACACCGAGAATGCTTTCGAGATAAATCGGAAGCAGCGTGGGGTATTTGGCATTGAGTGCTTCGATGGAAGGCGCGAGGTTGTTGGTATCGATGGCGAAGAAGTCCTGGTCGAAGCGGCGTACTTCAAGGTCTACTTTAATGCCGGAAACGTCTGGTACATTCTTCTTGTCACCGGAACATGCTGCAAGGAAGATCAGTAATCCTGGGATGAGTCTCTTCATGGTTCGTGAATTGCTAAAGATACGTAGTTAATCAGTTCATTGTTGTTTAACAAAATTGAAAATTTGAGAATTACCTTTGGATAATGAAGATCGCGTTAGCACAGCAAAACTATCATATCGGAAACTTCGCGTACAACACTTCGAAGATTATTGAAGGGATTGAATGGGCGAAGAAGAATGGTGCAGACCTCGTGGTGTTTCCCGAGTTATGCATCTGCGGCTATCCTCCGAGGGATTTCCTCGAGTTCAATGACTTCATCAATAAATGCAACGAGGCTGTGGCAGAAGTGCAGAAGCATGCGGATACGATTGGGGTGCTGATTGGCGCTCCGGCGCGAAACCCCAGGCTTGAGGGAAAGGACCTTTTCAATTCAGCCATATTTCTGTACGAAGGAAAGGTACAGGGAGAGATACACAAAACATTGCTGCCGAATTATGATGTGTTTGATGAGTACAGGTATTTCGAGCCGGCGTATGAATGGAACGTTATCGAGTTCAAAGGAGAGCGCCTGGCCGTTACCATTTGCGAGGACGTATGGAACATGGGAGATAATCCTCTTTACAGGATCACGCCGATGGAGCAGTTGAAGTCGTTCAATCCAACTGTGATGATCAATCTCTCTGCATCACCATACAACTATGCACAGGATGTGGTGCGGCACAGCATCGTGAAGGCGCATGTGAAGAAGTATGGCATCCCAATGCTTTATTGCAATACAGTGGGCTCACAGACCGAGATCGTATTCGACGGAGGAAGCCTGGTGTATGACAGCGCTGGCGGACAGGTAGCGGAGATGAAGTATTTCGAAGAAGACTACCAGGTCTTCGATTTGGATGAGTTGAAATCACCGAAGAATAAAAATCTGCCGGGAGAGGAATCGGACAAA
>CBINHQ010000020.1:0-13317 GCA_966250475.1 uncultured Chitinophagaceae bacterium | reverse complement strand
TCACGCTTGCTGTTCTGTAAAAGCCGAGATTAATTCCAATGAGTCCCTGCCCGATGAAGGTGGCAATGGCGCCGATTGCCAGCAGCGGAATAGCGTAAGAAAACAACATTGTTGACGAGGGGGTATTCTCTGTGTTGATTACCGGCCATTCCGTCTTGGGCGAAATGAGGATGTTCCTGGTGCGGTCGACTAGGTTCATGTTAGTTGGTTTTGTTTCTTAAATATAGGAAAAAGAAAACAAGTGTCGCGGCGGAATGAGAGAGGATTGAACGTTGACCGTCAACAGTTAACCGTCGACCGTTTCTTCCGGCATGAAGGTATCTCACACCCTCAGACTCTTACGGTCAACGGTCTACGGTCAACAGTCAACGGTCAACAATTAACGGTCATTACCCTCCACAAAAAAAAATGCCGGCAAGCGCCAGCAGAAGGTGTTTAATAAAATGTATACATATGAGAGTACCAATAGAGAACGGATCAGGTTTCATCAACCAGGGTATCAGATTCTATTAAGCCTTCTGCAACTTGCCGGACTGTGTTTAATATTTTATAAGAACTAACGGATCTCGAACTTTCCATTGGCCGTTTCTTCATCGCCACAAAACACGTGGAAGACATACTTCCCACGCTCAAGACCGGTGATGCGTTCGTGATCGCCGGCTTTCATCTTGTAGTGTTGAATGAGTTCGCCCTGGAGATCGAAAACGAAGAAGTCGATATCCTTTCCTTCGTTTTCTTTTGCAACAACATGCATTACCCGCTTGATCATGTCGGGATAGATTTTTACACTGCTGTTGTTGCGGGATGATGAGACCTTTTTCTTTTCCTTGTTGTCTTCTTTCCTCAAGTCGTCACTGGCCCTGGATGCCGGGGAATACAATAGCATTCCCAAAGCAATGGTCAGTGCCACGACCATTGGAGTGGATTTTAGTTTCATGGTGGTAGGGATTATGCGATATTTTGCTTTTTAATAGAAAACGGGACACCGCATTTGCCTCTTGGATCTGCTGTAGGGATCGTTACCATTCAATCTCCATCCAAACTTCAGAATAGTAGAGAAGAAGGCATCGTTTTCGGTGGGGTCGCCACGCTGATATCCAAGTACATCATCCGGGCGGTTAACCTGTCCTTGTGCACCCTGGTAAGTACCACGGTAGTACAGGCGCTGTGCTACTGCCGCATCGGCCGGTGACAGGTAGGCATTGAATAATGAGGGTTCAATGTAGCCAGTACTCACGTCATCCACGTAATCTGTGAATAGTTTACGGTGAAGGACTTCAAGTCCCACATACATATTTTCTTTCAGGTAGTACTTAGCTCCGAATCCCATTGGAATTTCCATCTGGATAAGCTTGTACTCTTTCCTGTTAGGATACTCGGCCATGCCCTGGCCTTCGAGCCTGAGGGGTTTCAATTCAACCCATTCGCCATTGATGTCCCTGGCCTTGGGATTGAATTTGAACATACCAGCGCCGATGACGCCGTAAGGCCTCAACTTCTTGGCAAGACCATCATACTGCTCAAAGAAGACAGTAGGATAGATCTCGGCAGCAACGTATGCCTCGAGTACAGAGCTTTTGAAGTGAAGGTTACGCTTCAACCTGTCAACTTCGGCTCCACCCTTGTTGGGCGCTTCCGCGTCATCGCCTTCGAGCACACCATGGTTGATGGCGAAACGGAAGCCAAGGAAATCGGAAGGATAATAGCTTACAAAAAGGGTCTTTGAAATCTTCGTCAGCGGAAAGTCAACGTCCTTAACGAACGGACGTCCCTCGCCTGCGGTACCTCCAAGGTCGCCGAGGAAGAACATGGGACCGAAGCCTAAACCGACTTCAAGCGATCCATCTCCACTGATTATAGATTGTGCATTAGAGCGTGACGTAAAAATCGTCAGCGAAAGAAGCAGCACGAGTGCTCGTACCGCATGAAACTTAGTTCTCATAGTATCAGATTTCTGGTTTTTCTACTATTGGATTTTCAGCAGCTAAAGTAGATACTAATGAAAAAAGAGTTAAACAAATTGCACCCTTTTTTACTTTGATAACCAAGATAGAGGACTAGTACTTCGTGTTTTTACGATTACCGGGTTCGAGATCCATTTGTATATGATCAATACCATCTTCATCATATATATTACTGCTTTGTTCAAAGCCCAGTGAGTTGTAAAATGCCTTTAGATGATATTGCGCCCCTATTCGTATCCTTCCCTCTCCAAACAGCCTGAATACCTCTGAAATGCTTCGCTCCATTAAGAGTTTACCAATACCTTTTCCCCTCACGGATGATGATGTGACAACCCTTCCAATGGATGCGCATTCGTATGAAACTCCCGGTGGAAGAAGCCTTGTGTAAGCCACCAGTTCTCCGCCTTGATAGCCCATGAGATGATAACTCTCCTGATCTTTGTTGTCCGCGTCGAGATAAACGCAATTCTGCTCAACCACGAAGATTTCGCTCCGTAGCCTGAGGATCTGGTACAACTCGTAAGGCGTGAGCTCATCAAACTTCTTTGTAATCCAGGTTAACTCCATATAATATATTATCTGCCTGCCGGGGCAGGAATAACGGGAAGACTTTCATTCTTATCCGGTCCCACAGTTTGCACAGCAAAGAAATAGTTGTCTTTGGAATAAGGCAGCTCCATCTTCGTGTCAGTGGTGTAGATCTTCTTTTGCCAGACGGGGCTGGTTGTTTCGCGCATCAGCACATAGTAACCCTTCACGTTTCAATGATCGGGAGCTTTCAAGGAAAGATTGGTAAAATTGGTCAATCGTCTTGTTTCAACTTTTACTTCCCTTGGCATGGGTGGAGCCTTCGCAAGATTAGCGAGATTCGCGAGGTTCATGCAGGTGTTCTTTCTTAAGTATTCGAAGTCCATGTACTCGGGAAGGTCGCCGTATTGAATGCCGTTCTCCAAACGAACATCCTGGTGCTGGTGATAATAATTCTCATTCATTTCAGTGATGCGCACTGCGGTAAAGCCACGATTCACGAAGGGAGTATGATCACCACCGCGGAGAAAGCGGTCGTTGCGATAGATCATCACCACTTCGAGATTGTCAACGTATCGTTCTCCAATTTCCTTCACATACCTCGCGAGCTGCCTTGCCTTTCCATCGTTCTCGAGTCCTAATGCACGAATGGTAAGTTGTGCGCGACCCGTATCCAGCACGGAGAATGCTTCGCTGAAGACGCGGATCTTTGTATTTTCAATGATGTTTGTCTCGCTGCTGTTGTTGCTTCCCATGATATCGTTGTTCAGCATGCCTTCTATCTGCCATCCTTCCTTCTTCGCTCTGCCCGCGAGAAAATTGGCGCCAAGCAAACCCTGTTCTTCTCCGCTAAATGCAACGAAGATCACAGTAGCTGGAAATGAACGCAGACTCATCACTCTTGCACATTCCATGAGCGCAGCCACGCCGCTTGCATCGTCGTTGGCTCCTGGAGCATCTCCGATGCGGTCCATCACATTGCTTCGCATGTTGTCGAGGTGACCGCTTATGAGAAAGATTCTCTTATCCGCAGGATCAGTACCCTTAAGGGTAGCCATTACATTTCCAAGAAGAATGGTTGTGTCTACTCTGCGCCCGTCCTTGTGCAGCGTAACAGTGTCAAGGAAAGCCGTGAGTCTTCCTCCTGATTTCCGTGCGAACTCATTGAACTTTGAAAGCACCCAGTTTCTTGCAGCGCCGATTCCGCGAGCAGGATCAGCCGTGCTGCTCAAAGTGTTTCTTGTGCCAAAGCTTACGAGCTTGCGGACATACGATTCAAGCGTATCACTCGAAACCTCGGAAACCATTTGCGCGATCTGGGGATCACGATCGATCGTCACCTGCGAGAATGAGAGTGATGCCATCAATAGCATTGAGAAGGCGAGGAGGAGCTTTTTCATAACAGTATTTTATCTGAAGGTTAGTATCCGTATTTATCCTTCCACAAAGAACGAAGGTGCTTTCTCATTTCTTCTTCCCTGGGATTGTTGCCCGGCTCAAAAAACTTCGTTTGCGCTATTTCACCTGGAAGGTATTCCTGTACCACGAAATTACGTTCATGGCTGTGCGCATAATCGTATCCCTTGCCATAATTCAGGTTTTTCATCAACCTGGTAGGAGCGTTCCTGATGTGAAGCGGAACTGGAAGGTCACCCATTTTTCCCACAGCCGAGATAGCTGCCTCGATCGCCATGTATGCGGCATTGCTCTTCGCGGAAGTTGCAAGATAGATTGCGCATTGTGATAAAATGATTCTCGACTCGGGATAACCGATCTTGTTCACCGCATCGAAAGTTGCATTTGCAAGCAACAGTGCATTAGGATTGGCATTGCCGATATCTTCGCTCGCAAGGATGACCATTCTCCTTGCAATGAACTTCACATCCTCTCCTCCTTCGATCATTCGGGCCAGCCAGTACACAGCGGCATTCGGATCGCTGCCGCGTATTGACTTGATGAATGCGGAGATGATGTCGTAATGCTGTTCGCCTTTCTTGTCGTACAGCGCGATTCTCTTTTGCGCTACGTCCATCACCAATGCATCGGTGATTTCAATTTCCTTCGACTTTGAAGGCATAGAATCCACAACCAATTCGAGTAGGTTCAGCAATTTTCTTGCATCACCACCAGAAATGTTTATAAGCGCGGAAGTCTCTTTTAGTGTGATGTTTTTCTTCGAAAGAAATTCATCCTTCACTATTGCCGTTTGCAGAAGTTGTTTCAGGTCCTGTTCATCCAATGCCTTCAGCACATACACCTGGCAGCGGCTAAGCAAGGCGCTGTTTACCTCGAAGGATGGATTCTCCGTCGTGGCGCCGATGAGTGTGATTATGCCCTTCTCTACCGCGCCAAGCAATGCATCCTGTTGTCCCTTGTTGAAGCGATGTATCTCATCGATGAAAAGAATGGCGCCGGGTTTCTGCTTCGCCTGTTCAATCACCTCCCTCACATCTTTCACGCCCGCGCTGATGGCGCTAAGCGTGAAGAAAGGAAGATGAAGTGTGTTCGCGATGATGTTGGCAATTGTAGTCTTTCCCGTTCCCGGTGGCCCCCATAAGATCATCGAGGGAATCTTTCCCTGTTCGATCGACCGGCGCAGAATGCTTCCTTTGCCGGCAAGGTGTTGCTGACCGGCAAGGTCGTCGAGAGAAGTGGGACGAATGCGTTCGGCTAAAGGAACCATCTTTAATTAATCAATTAGTTAATTAGCTAATTAGTTAATGAGGGTGTAAGTTAAATCAAGTAAGCTACTCATTTGCCAATTGACTAATTAACTAATCAACTAATTAACACAATCCATACCTAAGTTTTTAGTATTTTGTTTAAGATGATGCGATCCATCACCCTCATTCTTTTTCTCTTTGCCTGTTTTTTGCAGGCGATCAGCCAGACAATTCCGGCGGAGCACAATTACGCCCGGAATTCTCCCGGCGTGGTGATGGTGCAGACAGTTTTCTCTGCTACCGTTTACGTTAACAAGGTTGAAATAAACGATCAGCGTTTCGACAAGCTGGTGGATTCCGTAAAGCGACTGGACACCTCGGGTACTATGATGACCGCGGGAGAGAAACTGGACATTGTGGTGAATGCTCTCTATAAGAATCCATTGAGGTACTTCAGGGCAACAACCCAATATCTTCGCCAGCAACACCGCATCATTGGAAATGGAACTGGATTCTTCATCACCGGCGACGGTTACGTGATTACCAACTGCCACGTGGTTGACCGCGACAGCGCCTTCATCAGGCAGAAGTTTACCATCTCCACCTTCCAGGAGGTGACCGATGCGAACATCGAAGCGCTGCAATCTTCCTGGGCGATGACTCTTACCGATGAGCAGCGAAATCTTCTTTATAATTCTTACAGCCTGATCTATTCGCAGCTTTCCTCCATGATCCTCTTCGACCTCGAAAAGGAGGTGTATGTGATTTACCGCGCAGACAACGGAGAAAGCAAACCATTTTCAGTGAAGAAGCCTGCCGAAGTTGTTGTCAAGGGCAAGGCAATGCCTGGTAAAGATGTGGCCATTCTCAAGATTAAAGATGTGAAGGAACTGCCCACGCTGGAGATCAGTTCCGATTCACTCGTGGGCATCGGCAGCCGCGTGTTTGTGTTCGGCTATCCGCAGCCCGCTACCGGAAATGTTTTCTTATCCTCCGAATCGGGCAACGATCCGACACTCACTGCCGGAATCGTGAGCGCCATTCGGCAGTCCATCGGCGGCTGGCCCGTAATCCAGATGGACGCCGTGATTACGCATGGCAGCAGCGGCAGCCCGGTGAGCAATGAATCTGGCAAGGTAATCGGACTCGCTACATTCGGAAGCCTCGAGCAGAAGACAGGCACACTCTCATCTGCCTATAATTTCGCCATTCCAAACTCTGTGGTATGGGAGTTCATCAATGCAGCCGGAGTCACACCCTCAATGAGCCGGGCTTCCAATCTCTACAACGATGCGCTCGATTCCTACTTCAACGGATATTACAAGAAGGCCAGGCGAAAATTTCTTGCCGTTCAAGAGGTGAACGGAAACTACCCCCAGCTACATTTCTACCTGGCGCTTTGTGAAAATAAGATTGCTGCCGGGGAAGACAGGGAATCGACCACTCGAAGGGAGATATTCAGGATTGCCGGTCTGATCGTGATCGCTGGAGGAATCTACCTGATCTTTCGCCGCCGCAGGCGCCTGCACGCCGTCAGGCAAAACAAGGATGCAGCAGATTAAGCCAAAAATCTCAGTTTAACCAACCAAAACCCTGTCCTCTCTGCCTGCCCATCGCCGCAGCCTCCTATCTTTGCGCTTTGAAAATTTCAAGCATGTACAGATCGCACAATTGTGGTGAATTAAGAATTGCAGACGCATCTAAAGAAGTGACCCTCGCGGGATGGGTTCAGACTGTAAGGAAGTTCGGCTCCATCAGTTTCGTTGACCTTCGCGACCGTTATGGCATTACTCAATTGTTGTTTGGTGAAGAACTGAACGACCAGCTCGATAAGAATCCCCTCGGAAGAGAATTCGTGATCCAGGTTAAAGGCCGCGTGCAGGAAAGAAGCAATAAGAATCCGGCAATTCCCACCGGTGACATTGAGATCGCAGTTGAATCATACAGTATCCTCAACAAATCGGCCGTGCCGCCATTCACCATTCAGGATGATACCGACGGAGGCGATGACCTTCGCATGAAATATCGTTTCCTGGATCTGAGAAGAAACCCGCTCAGGCGAAACCTCGAATTGCGCTATGCAGTGAACCGCGCGGCAAGAAACTATCTTCATCAACAAGGCTTCCTAGATATCGAGACTCCATACCTGATCAAGTCCACACCCGAAGGGGCCAGGGACTTCATTGTGCCATCGCGCATGAATCAGGGTCAATTCTATGCTCTGCCCCAATCGCCGCAAACCTTCAAACAACTCCTGATGGTTAGCGGCTACGATCGTTATTACCAAATTGTGAAATGCTTCCGCGATGAAGATCTCCGCGCCGACAGACAGCCGGAGTTCACACAGATCGATTGCGAGATGGCTTTCGTGGAGCAGGAAGACATTCTGACCATGTTCGAAGGAATGCTTCGATCAATCTTCAAAGAAGTAAAGGGAATCGAATATACAGACAAGATCGAGCGAATGACCTGGGAGGAAGCAATGTGGTCGTATGGCATCGATAAACCCGATACGAGATTCGGCATGAAGGTCTGCAATCTGAAATTTCCAGCCCATGCATTTCCCGGAAAGCAAAACAAGTTCGAGGAAAGGATTGCAGGCGCAGGTTTCAAAGTCTTCGATGAAGCGGAAACCGTTGTGGCCATTGCGGCTCCGGGTTGCAGCGAATATTCACGCAAGCAAACCGATGAACTGACTGATTGGGTGAAACGTCCACAGATCGGAATGAAGGGACTCGCTTTCATCAAGTACAATGCAGATGGTTCGCTCAAGAGCAGCATCGATAAATTCTACAACGAGGAAAAGCTGAAGTCAATCGCGGAAGCTGTTGATGCGAAGCCTGGTGATCTCATTCTCATTCTCGCAGGCGCTGAAGAAAGAACAAGAAAGGCGATAAGTGAATTGAGGTTGGAAATGGCGGAGCGTCTTGGACTTCGCAATCCCGATGAGTTCAGATTACTCTGGGTGCTCGACTTTCCTCTTTTCGAGTATGACGAAGAAGGCAATCGCTGGGTGGCGAGGCATCATCCTTTCACTTCTCCGAAGCCCGAACACGTGGAGATAATGATCAACAATGATCCAACCATTCCTGTTGCTGCCGAATATTTGAAGCATCCTTACTCTGGCATTAAAGCCAACGCATATGACATGGTGCTGAATGGAAATGAAATCGGCGGTGGCTCAATCAGGATCTTTCAGCGTGAATTGCAGGAAAAGATGTTTGCCGCACTCGGGATGGATAAGAAGGAACAACAGGAAAAATTCGGTTTCCTGCTAGGCGCATTCGAATACGGCGCTCCTCCGCATGGAGGAATCGCTTATGGCTTTGACAGGCTTTGCGCCATTCTCGGCGGAAGCGAAAGCATTCGCGACTTCATCGCGTTCCCGAAGAACAATGCCGGCAGAGATGTGATGCTCGACGCACCCTCAGTAATCGATCCTAAACAACTGAATGAGCTTGGAGTTAGGGTAATTAACTAATTAGCTAATTAGCTAATTAACTAATTAGTAAATGGGTTGAGAACTTTCGTGAATCGGTTGATATTAGCCAAAGGGTTTATTTCCCTTCTCCCCATGAGTTGATCTACAAGTTGCTTTGCAAAATACGGTGCGAGAGAGCAGCCCTTCGTTCCCATTCCGTTTAGAATTCCTACTCTGGGATGATGCGGATGCATTCCTACAAACGGTCTTCGTTCCAATGTGGCTGGTCTTACTCCTGCAACATGGTCTTCTATCTTAAATGACGGTTTCAGCCATTCCTTCAATTGCCGCTCCGTGCTTTCGCGAAATGCAGCAGTAGGCTTGTCGTCTTCAAATTCCCAGGCATAGTTTGATCCGGCCCAGAAAATTCCCGGTTCATTCAAAGGAGCGAGAAGAACAGACTTCTTGTAAATGTTTGTATCTGGAAGATCAGGAATTCGCAGGATTAAGGCCTCGCCTTTGTTTGGTGCGAAGGGAAGTTTTCCAAAGAGGGGACTTTCTGCACCTCCTGTTCCATCACAGAAGAATATCCTTTCGGCGGTGATGTCGCCATATCGAATTATTTCATTGGTATATTCGAGTTCTTCAATTTTGAAATCTTCTTCCTTCACTGCATTCCATTGTATCAGTTTTTCTCTCCATGAAGTAACTACTCTCGATGGATTGGCGAGATATACTGGACGAATCATTCCGCAGCCAAATTCAAAATTGAAGAATTGGCTATAGGATTCTTCTTCATCACATATCTGCAAATAGGTATCATCCTCATTCCTCCGCTTCAGGAAATTTTCTTTCATGAAGGGGTTTGGAAAGAAGTCGATAATGTTTCGCTCGAGTAATGGCTGAAATCCAAGTTCGCTTCCAATCTCCGCGTATGCATGTTTCGCGAAGGGAAGTACTTCCTCATCGAGCCAGACCTTGACCATTCTCCTGCCTGTGACAGGATTGATCACCCCCGCAGCTACACGCGAAGGAGAATTCTTTTGCACATTGTCAATGACCAGAAAGCTGTGGCCTTCTTTCCACAGAAAATAGGAGAGAAATGTACCTGAAATTCCCTGACCGATAATCAGATTGTCGACATGCATCAGCAAATTAAACAACAATTTGCCTAACGGGCCAAAAGCATCCTGGCCGCCCTTCTTCTTTTCTTGAAACGCTTAAAGAGGTAGATCATGGTTAGTGTTAACATGGTTCGGATTTTAGAATTTTTGTATTGGTGGAAGGATCCTGGTTAAGAACCCTGCATAACGCATCATACAATTCAGGCATGTTCAGTTTGAGGCCTTCAGGATTTTCAAAGAATGCCTCCACGCTCACTGCCCAGAATTCGTGCAGATTGCTGAACGCGTAGCTGCGCAAATAACTTTGCCTGTTGGTGATTACATTGGCAAGTATGGGTCCTGTGCTGCTCGAGAACTTCTCGTAGTTCAGCCTGAAGTGAGAATCGATCCCATACGGAGCAAAGAAATTATTGTATAGCAGGGCGTGCGCCATCTCGTGCACGGCCACATTCACATTGTCTTTCCTGTTGGAATAACCGTATAAGAAATGCCTGAAGCTTAAATAGATTCCATCCGGAGCCACGTGACCAATGTAGAGTTCATCTTCATTGTCCATGTGGTAAGCATCAGCGAGGACATAGATGTCTTTGAAGTACGACATCATGTAATTCTTCAGGCCAAACGTCACCTGGATTGCCGATGCGCTCACAAGAATTGCGGTATCCTCGTTGTTCTCGAGGCCAATGAAATGAAATCTTTTTGAATGTCTGAACTTGTAAACTCTCTCTACGAATCTCGACTTGTATTCTTCAGGAAGTTCATTGAAATAAGAGAAGACACTACCAATTACGAAGGAATAATTGTTGAAAACCGCTTCATCGATAGTAACCTCATCCGAACGGTGCGGTTGCGCGGGCGGGGTACTCGGTTTGCCAAAAATGCTATTTAGTTTTCTTAGCAGCATAGCGTACGGTTCGATCATAAATTTACTGTTTCACCGTGGTAGCTGCAAACAAAAACGCGTATTTAACACTCGTGTTTATACGTATCAATAATCAAACCAATTCCAAATCAGAGAGGTAGTGAGAGGTTGGGGGGAAATAATTTAGCAGATGTGGAGAGGGTTAGTAGATTTACGAGTGTCTTTGAGTTTGTGTTATTGATAGTTGACCGATGATCGTTGACCGTTGACCGTTAACCGTTAACCGTTGACCGTTGACCGTTGACCGTTGACCGTCCTTGAATCAAAGAACTCTTGTTTTCCCAAATTATCTGCGAGGCAAAGACGGTCAACGGTATACTGTCAACGGTCAACGGTATGCGGTCAACGGTTAACCGCCAACAATCTATTCCACCGTCACTCTTATTCCTTCCGAATGCGCCCCAAACTCCGGCGCATACATCGACTGAATGCTCGTGATGCCGTTGCTGAAATTTCCGGTATGTGTTACGAACATCGGATATTCGAATACATAGGTTCCCTTGTACAAATTATCGAAGAAGAAACTTGTACTCGCGTCTTTCGTTGTTTCGTAGTATCCGAGTCCGCCCTGCCATTTGTATCCGCTGATCACGTTCACGGGTTCCATCGCGGAAGCACGCATGTCCTTCATGTGCACGAATTCCATATCGCGATCAACACGCAATTCGATTCGAACCTTAATCTTATCGCCTACTTTCAACACGTCACCTTCCTTAACCGGGCGCAATACAGGACCGCGATCGGTATTCTCTTCAACGAATAATTTTTTCTCCAGTTTCAGTGGCGTAGAAGCCGTTGTTATCTTGTCGAGGTCTTCAAAATACTGCCAGTACACCGCACCCCAGGAGGTAGCCGTCTTGCTTCCGTCGTTGCGATCTACCGTCACAGAGATCTTTCCCATTTCTGGTTTCACCTTTCTTGCCTCAACCTTTTCTTTAATGTATCCTGTGCCGGCTTCTTCTTTTGCAGGATTCAATGCCATGCTTCCCAATTCAATCCGTACTTGGGGTTGATGAGCCAGCCAGTTGCTTCCCTGGACCAGCAATGCATACACAGCTTCTGCGGTTGATCTGGTAGATTCCCAGTTGTTGGTTTGCTTATTCTTCAACAACCATGTCTTCAGCTCATCGACAGTTGCAGTGTCTTTGGCAATTTCTGCAAATGCTTCAATTAACAATGCCTGCCTTTCGATCGGCGCCTGGTACCAGAACCAGCCGCGTGATTCATCCTTCCAGTACATTCCCAGTTCTTCGTGCGTGATCGAAGTTTCCTTCAGCGATTTGAGAATATCGGCAGGAGTCTTCTTGTCGCCACCCCTGTGCAGCGCCAGCGCGATCATTCCCTGCATGTACTTCGATTGCGTAGTCCATGTTGCACGTGCCCTCGAAGTGTAATAGTCTACTGCTGCTTTAGAATTTTGGGGAATTTGTCTGTCTGGGAAAAAGCTCCTCATGTACAGATATTGTATTTCTGTATAGCCTGGAACATATTTCTGGAGATCCGTCTTGCTCTTCTTCAGTTTTTCATAATCCTCCCTGATCCTCG
The DNA here is from genome assembly GCA_966250475.1 of uncultured Chitinophagaceae bacterium. GTDB lineage: Bacteria > Bacteroidota > Bacteroidia > Chitinophagales > Chitinophagaceae > CBINHQ01. The sequence goes on along the minus strand of CBINHQ010000020.1, from coordinate 1,150 downwards.
CATCGAGATAAGAGATGGCATTCTTCAGTATTGAATTCAAATCCTCTTCCTCTCCGGCAGCGACTGCTTTGAGTTTCTGAAGGTGTCCGATACCGGTTACGATGTATTGGGTGATGTACCTGTTATCCGGCCCGCCTGCAAACCATACGAAACCGCCATTGCTGCTTTGCAATTGCTTCAGCTTCTCAAGAATAGAATTCAGTTCCCGGCTCATGCGCGAAAGATCGAAGAGCAATGCAAGGTTGCGTTTCTGTTCCGCCTCGGTCTTTGCTTCGAGTACCCAGGGTGTCTCTTGTATTAACAGCGACTTCAGTTCCTGGTTCTTCTGCAGATTGCTCAGTAGCGCTGCGGTATCGAGGCTCTTCCATGTATCGAACATTTGCTTTATGCGAGGCGATGAGTTTGCTATCATCGTCGCGAGAGAATTTGCGTAGTAGCGGTTCCACATCTGCTCACCGCAATCGTATGGATATTCCATCATGTAGGGCAACGCCTGCACTGCGTACCACGCCGGGTTGGAAGTGTATTCAACCGTCAGCGAATGATGAGTGATGGATTCGGAATTTCCACTGTTGATGAGTTTATCAAAATTGAACTCCTTCGTTCCTTCTCCACGCATGTTGATGGGAATCGATTCAGTCACGAGCATTCTGTTCGTAAGCACGGGTAGGATGTCTTCTTCGCCATCTGAAACATCGCCGGCTCTTGCCACGATTCTCCAGCGCAGTGAACTTGCAAATTCAAAAGGAATTTCGATGGAGAAATTTACCGGTTCGCTTTGACCTCCGGCCACGGTGAAGTATTGATTCGGAATTACATTCTTGAACCATCCATCGACAGGATTGCCGGTAGATGCATCGAACAAAAGCAGTTCTACCTGACCGGTGATATCTTCGCTTGTCATGTTCACGATCTTGGCGCTGAAATCCATCTTGTCTCCTTCGCGCAGGAAGCGAGGCGGATTAGGTTGCACCATCAGATCCTTCTGTGTAATGATCTCCTTTGTGCTAAGACCCAAAGCCAGATCCTTTGTATGTGCAAATGCCTGGAACTTCCAACGCGTAAGCGCCTCGGGCATCGTGAATGAAAATTCAATGGCGCCTTCGCTGTCGGTGCGGAGATCGGGGAAGAAGAAGGCTGTTTCGTTGAA
>CBINHQ010000019.1:0-13770 GCA_966250475.1 uncultured Chitinophagaceae bacterium | reverse complement strand
GGTCGCCCTTAGTTAATTAGCCATTTAACGAATTAGCTTATAAAATAATAGAGTAATTAACGTACCTTTGCCGGCTGCTAAAAAGCATTTTGCCCCTTGAAGGCTGTGAAGGTCTGATCTTGTGGCTGTTACGTTAATAATACTTTATGGATATCAGAAACATCGCCATTATCGCGCACGTTGACCACGGTAAGACCACGCTGGTCGACAAGATCTTGCATGCAACAAAGGTCTTCCGGGAAAACCAGGAGACCGGCGAACTGATCATGGACAACAACGACCTGGAACGCGAGCGCGGAATTACCATCTTCAGCAAGAATGCAGCGGTAACTTACAAAGGCGTTAAGATAAATGTGATCGATACCCCGGGCCACGCCGACTTTGGCGGTGAAGTAGAGCGTGTGCTAAAGATGGCCGATGGTGTAATTCTTCTCGTGGATGCTTTCGAAGGTCCAATGCCACAGACAAGGTTCGTTTTGCAAAAAGCACTTCAGCTCAACCTCAAACCAATCGTTGTAATCAACAAGGTTGACAAGCCTAACTGCAGACCGGATGAGGTGCATGATGCCGTATTTGAACTCTTCTTCAATCTCGATGCTTCTGAAGAACAGCTTGACTTCCCCACTTATTATGGAAGTGGTAAGAATGGTTGGTTCAACGAGTCGCTCGAGCAGATTGATAATATTAATCCCCTCCTCGACGGAATTCTGAAACACGTTCCTCCTCCAAAAGTGAACGAGGGTCCGTTGCAGATGCAGATCACATCACTTGATTATTCTTCGTTCCTCGGACGAATTGCAGTAGGAAAAGTAAGTCGTGGTTCAATTAAGGAAGGACAGAACATCGCGCTGATGCAATCAGATGGTAACATCAGGAAGTCGAAGGTGCGTGAGCTTTATGTTTTTGAAGGAATGGGAAAGAAGAAGGTGAGTGAAGTAATTGCGGGTGACCTTTGTGCGGTTGTAGGCATTGAAGACTTCAACATTGGAGATACGATCGCGGATGCGGAAAATCCCGAAGCATTGCCAGTAATCAGCGTGGATGAGCCGACGATGAACATGCTCTTCTCTATCAACAATTCTCCTTTCTTTGGAAAGGATGGAAAGTTTGTAACGAGCCGGCACCTTCGCGACAGGCTGATGAAGGAAACTGAAAAGAATCTTGCACTTCGCGTGGTTGATACTGAAGAAGGCGATAGTTTTCTCGTGTATGGTCGTGGTATTCTTCACCTCGGCATATTAATCGAGACAATGCGCCGTGAAGGATATGAGCTTACAGTGGGACAACCACAAGTAATTGTGAAGGAAATTAATGGACAGAAGTGCGAGCCTTATGAGAATCTCGTGGTGGATGTTCCGCAGGAATTCGCAAGTAAAGTTATCGACCTCGTGAGTCGTCGTAAGGGCGAAATGCTCGTGATGGAAACGAAAGGAGAGATGCAACACCTCGAATTTGAAATTCCTTCGCGAGGATTGATTGGATTGCGTACACAAATGCTCACGGCTACTACCGGCGAGGCAGTGATGGCGCATCGCTTCACAGAGTATAAAGCATGGAAGGGACCCATTCCCGGAAGGAATAATGGTGTGCTCATTTCAAAGAATACGGATAAGACTACAGGTTATTCAATCGATAAGCTTCAGGATCGCGGAACATTCTTCGTTGATCCGGGTGAGGATGTTTACGCAGGACAAATCATCGCGGAAAACATTAAGCCTGGTGATCTGGTTGTGAATGCAACGGAAGGAAAGAAGCTTACTAACCACCGCGCAAGCGGAAGCGACGATGCAACACGCATCGCACCGAAGACCTTGATGTCGCTCGAGGAATGCATGGAGTACATCCAGCATGATGAGTGCATTGAGGTGACTCCTAACTTCATTCGTATGAGAAAATTAATTCTCAACGAAGAAGAAAGGAAGAAGGTGCAGAAGAAGCTGGAAACCGCTTAGTCTTTTATTTCAATTATTATAATTAATTGATGATGGAGATCTTGGTGACAAAGTCTCCGATCATGATCAGGTAGATGCCTGTCTGGATGTTTGGCAGGTCGATGTCCTGTGAGTTGCCGTCATTGATCAATCGTTTCTCCCAGACTTTGCGGCCGTTGATATCATAGAGTTGCATCAGGTCCGAATTCGGGTCGCCGCTGATGGTGATTTTCGATTTAGCAGGATTGGGATAAATCCTTACCGGATCGGCATCTCTTCCAATTAATACACTCTGGATGCTTGAATGAGATGCATGGCCGGTGTTCTCCACGATCTTTAATCGATAGAAATTATACCCGTCATGTGGTGAGCGATCGGTGTGATGATAGAGCCAGACATCGGTGCCGAGGTTGGGCAGCTCTGCAATTTCCTTCCAGTCTTCCTGGCTGGTTCTTCTTTCTACCACGAAGTTTTGAATCACATCGGGTGTGAGCACTCTCCATGTGAGTTCGGTATTACCATTGACCAGCTCGGCTCTGAAATATGCGATCTTGATTGGAAGAGGAACGGAGCAATAGCCGGGGTTGATGGCATCTGATTCGCGGTATTGATAATCTTCGATGATGAGTCCATCTGCACCGGCTTCGGAAGGAACGATTGGAGCGCAGGAAGAATGCCTGCTGATCTCAACACCTCCTGCGCCGCCATCAACAGTGACACCGGAAGCGGGGGCATCACCCGAAAAATAAATTACGCCGCCGCTGCCGCCACCGCCGGCACCATAGCAATAGTTTAGGTTGCCGCCATTATTCGAAAGTCCACCTGTGCCCCCTTTGGCTTCGACGCCTCCGGTAGAAGAAAAATCATTCGTTGAAATAATAATCGTGCCGCCTGCACCAGCACCACCGGCGCCGTCGGAGATGGAGCCTCCACCTTGATCGCCATTGGCTGAGATTTTTTGTGTACCTGAAATGCGATTGGCTCTGATGAATATTATTCCTCCACCATTTCCTCCAGCCGAAGCGGAAAGCGCGTAGTTGGAGTGACCTGCACCGCCACCGCCACCGAGAAAGATTCTTGTGCCTCCACTGCTGTTGAGCGCCTTGCCGCCGAGACCCTGAAGGGCAAGTGTACAACCGGTGGAGCTTGAGTTGCCCCCGCCATCACCACCGGCAGTGAGGTTGGCGCCGCCGGCACCGCCATTGTTGTGATTATTTCCACCACCGCCACCATTTGCGGGAGCGCCGCGTCCACCAGCTTGCGCGGTTGGAACAATGGCTACGCCTTCACCCTTCGAAGCTCCATTCTGTGTTGAGCTAGTCGGGTTGTAGTAATATGAAGTAGCACCAAAAAAATTGCTGCATGTACCTCCGCTAGTATAATATCTGCCCCCGTGATAACCTGCAGAATCAGCAGAAATTGGAGCATTGAGAATTAATTCATCGTCTATCATCAATCCAAGCACGCCGCCGGTGCCTGTAACCGGATCCCAGGGTGCAGCCTTCAATGTATCGGTAACAACTGCAGAAGCATAGCGTGGAATCTTCACTAATTGCAAAGCGGAAGAGGCGTCGTAGCTGCTGAGAAAATCGAAGACGAAGAATACTGAATCGCCATTTAGCCTACACACAATTCCGATTTCATAATTACCCGCGCTGTTCAGATTAACAAGGTTACCATAATCGACGGAATTAGTAGTGTTGATGGTGGCGCCTTTCATTTGGATGAGCATGGTTCTGGTACCATAGGTTAATCCGCTTGTTGTATTCAACCTAAGACATGCACGCGAGGGAATGTATTCGACAACCGAATAATAAGTATTGATGACTCCACTAATTGGAGTTTGGGTAAGAGCCTTCAGGGAAAGGAAAAGACAGGCGATCATCCCAACGGCAGTCTTTAAGACAGGCCATTGGCTTCGGCTCGATCCTTTGCTTTTCATGACATCAAAGTACCAATATTTCATGGCCTGTGAAATAGTAAACTTGCCGCTGTGGGAAAAAGTATAACCCCACATCCTGGACGTGGATAATCCCATCGAATTTTTACAGGCTGGCTTCATTCACTCATAAAAACTGCCTCTGGCTCAATAGAAATGCAGGATTACATGCTTTAACTCTAATTTGGAGGAAACATGGTCGTTCGGCTACGGACGAACCCGGGAAGCCATTTGCGATACTCGCGGATGTGGAGCTTAGCTTCATAACAAGTACGAATGACCAGGGTTGTAATCGGCTGAGTGGCGCCGATGGCTCTGATATCTCACGGGAAAGCTTGAAATTAGCATACAACTCTTTGCTGTTTGGCGGAGAGATGCTTCTCAGAAAACTGCCGAAATTGAGGCTCAAAATTTACATACTCCTTTTTCACCTGTTCCTGGCAATGGTTCAATCCAACGCACAGGTAGTTTCGTTCAGTCACGTGAACTCAACCAATGGACTTTCGGACAACCAGGTGCAGAGCCTGGCGATTGACCGGAACGGTTTTCTTTGGATTGGTACGGCTGATGGATTGAATCATTATGATGGCTACTCCGTCACGAGTTTCAGAAAGGAGCAGCATCCGCAGATGCCTTCGAACAATATCATTCATCTTTATTGTGATAAGAAGAATCGCATTTGGCTGGGCACGCATGATGGAATTGGGTGGATGGGTGAAGACAGGAAGTTTCATCGCGTGATTCTTAATGACAGCGTTTCGAAATTCGGCGCCAGGACAATCTTCGAGACGAAGACCTATGGAATCGTCATCTTCACAAGTCTGGGGCAATTCTATCTCGATACGGTCTCATCATCATGGAAAAAGATTGATTGGATACCGGAGAATCTTCGATACAGAGCATTCCTCGATGCTTCTCCGTTTGATGAGGACAAGGTGGTTTACTCAACTTATCGCGAGGTGTTGATATTGGATTATGCGACGGGGAAGATAGTTTTTCATCGTCCGTACACGCATCATCCTGTGAGCGTGTGCGCATTGAACAAGGAAGAGATAGCGATTGGAATGCTGAATGGCACGGTAGATATTGTAAGCGTGGCATCGGGAAAGACAACGAGTCAGCACTTACTAACTAATGAAGTGAATGGAAAATCCATCAACACTACGCTCACTGAAATTCGCCTTGCAGCGAATGGAGAGTTGCTGGTGGCAACGGGATTTGCGGGGTTGATGGTGATAAAGCGCGATGGTACAGTCACACCATTTACTCATGATCCTTTGAACAGGCAGACGATCGCGGCGAACAATACCTATCGCGTGATTGGCGGGCCGGAAGGTGAGGTGATTGTGGGTACGACAAACTCCGGCGTGAGCATTTGCAATATCTACAACAGAGTGGCGGGATTCGTTTCCGTTTTCAGGAGTAGCGATGGAAACTTTTTCGATAATTATCTCACGGATATTGCCATTGGAAAGAATGATAACCTGTGGATAGGAACTTACGACAGGTTGATTAGATGGAACAGGCGCACGGGTGCATCGAAATTTTATCATTATTATTTCCATAGGCCACAAATGTTGCAAAGCCTGGAGATCACGAATGTCTGCATTGACAGAGGAGGAATACCATGGGTGAGCCCGTTGGGTGATGGAATAGCGATAGTAGATGAAGCGAATGGATCATTCCGAAAGATTCATGTTGATACTTCCATTGTTGGCACAACTGTGACCAATGATCTCTTTTTGGCATCTGACGGATACATGTGGGTAGCTTATCCGGGTGGAGTTTACAAGGTGAATACAGATACGAGAAGACCGATAGGTTTAAAGGATCGTCCGGTGTTGAAGGAACTATTCGGCAAGAATATAATCTCAATCTTCGAGGACAGTCAGCGAAGAATGTGGTTTGGAACACGAGGCGCTGGCGTATATGTGTACGATCAATCGAGCGAGCAATTGAAGAAGTTTGGCAAGGAGGAAGGATTAGTATCGTTAACCTGTCATTCCTTCTTCGAGGGAAAGGATGGGTCAGTCTATATTGGAACACCTGAAGGATTTAACCGCCTTCTAAATAGCAACAAACTGGAATCATTCGACATAAGTGCAGGGTTGCGGTTTGATCGTTGTGAAGGTTTCCTGGAAGATGAGGATGGAAATATATGGATTGCGAATACGAAGGTGATGGCGAGGTTCAATCCAACGACAAAGGCGATAAGGATCTTCGACGGGCATGCGGGCATTAGCGAGGCGGGGTTCCGTCCCGGCAGCATGGCGATGGCGGAGAATGGAGAGATGTTTATCGGAACAAGAAACGGGTTGAATTATTTCTACGGAAAGGAATTGCGGGATAATACAAATCAGCAATTAAAACTGAGTATCTATCAGGCTAACATCAGGGATTCGGTAGTGAGGACGGGGGCGGATCATGCATTGAGGCTTTCATACTCGGAGAATGATATCATGTTTCACTTCGCGGCAGTGAACCTTGTAGGCTCGCGTAACATTTCATACAGGTACATGCTGCAGGGTTATGATAAGACTTGGGTGGAGGGGACAGATATCAAGCAGGCGCGATATGCTTCGCTGCCACCGGGAGATTACAAATTTCAGGTACAGGCGAGCGCAGACAGGGAGTTCTGGGTTGAGTCTAAGAACGCAATAACTCTTGAAGTGATTCCACCTGCATGGCAGCAATGGTGGTTCATCGCCGGAGGGGTGGCATTGGTGGCCGTCATTATTTATCGCATCATCTCAAATAGAAATAATAAGATCAGGCAGCAGCGCGAGGAAATAGAGAGGGAGCAGGTGATAAGCTACTTCGCATCGAGCATGTCGGAGAAGGATACGGAAGAGGCGATCGTTTGGGATGTGGCGAAGAACTGTATTGGTCGCCTTAACTTCGAGGATTGCGTAATTTATTTAAAGGATGAGGATCGCGGATTGCTGGTGCAGAAGGCGGCCCATGGCCCGAAAAGTCCTCGGGAGTTTGAGCTTGCAGATCCAATTGAAATATCTCAAGGCACCGGCATTGTTGGAAGTGTGGCACTGAGTGGCAAGGCTGAGATCATTTACGATACCAGTAAGGATGAACGATACATTGTGGACGATGCAAGGAGGCTGTCTGAGATAACCGTTCCCATACTTTATAATGGCGAGGTTTTAGGCGTGATAGACTGCGAACACTCAAAAAAAGGCTTCTTTACTCAAAAACACTTGTCGATACTCACCACTATTGCTTCCTTGTGCGCGAATAAGATTGTCAGGGCCAGGGCAGAGAAAGAGAAGGCCGAAGCGCAAAAGATTCTGATGAGTACGCAACGAAAGATGACGGAGGTGGAGATGCAGGCGTTGAGGGCGCAGATGAACCCGCACTTCATTTTCAATTGCCTGAATTCGATCAACAGGTACATCGTGAAGAGCGATCAGACAACTGCATCGTTTTACCTGACGAGGTTTGCAAAACTGATCAGGCTGATTTTGGACAATTCGAACTCGAAGAACGTCGTACTCTCAAATGAACTTGAAGCGTTGAAGCTTTACATCGAGATGGAGGCACTGCGTTTCGATAAGAAATTCACTTATAACATTCATGTAGAGAAGAATCTTGGCGTGGACTGCGTAGAGGTGCCACCGTTAATCATTCAGCCTTATGTGGAGAATGCAATCTGGCACGGATTGCTGCACAAGGAAACGGATGGCCACCTTGACATCAGAGTGAGTATGACTGAAGACTCGATGATACAATGCATAATCGAAGACAATGGAATTGGAAGGGCGAAGGCAATGGAATTGAAGAGTAAGACGGCTACGTCGAGAAAGTCTCTCGGCATGCAGTTGACGGAGAATCGTCTCAGTCTTCTAAACAAACACGCCAGGCTGAACGCGAGTGTGGAGATCATCGACCTTGTGGATGCGGAAGGGGAAGGGTGCGGAACGAGAGTAGTGCTGAAGATACCCGTGTAGTTTTTTAGGAGGAAAGATTATTATAATCGAACTAATAATACAATCACACTAAATGATACGAGCAATATTGATTGATGATGAAAGCAACAGTCTCGAGATGATGGAGTGGCTGTTGAAAACCTACTGCCCGCAGGTGCAGGTGGAGGCAATGTGCAATTCTGCAGCTAAGGGAATAGAGGCGATAAATAAGTTCCGTCCCGACGTGATCTTTCTCGACATCGAAATGCCACACATGAACGGCTTCGACATGCTGGAAGAATTTGACAAGCTATCATTCGATGTGGTATTCTGTACTGCCTACGATCAGTTTGCGATTCGAGCTTTCAAATACTCTGCGTTGAACTACCTGCTTAAACCTGTAGATCCCGAAGACCTCAAGGAAACGATCCGCCGTATTGAGGAAAAAAAGATGGCGCCCTCTCGGGAACAACTTGAACTCCTGCTCGAGAACATTCGCAAGCCGAGCAAGCCCACGGCTCAGCGCATAGCCCTTACTACCGGCGACGGGATGATCTTCGTGCCCACGAAGGACATACTTTATTGCAATGCCGAAAGCAATTACACTAATGTGGTGCTAACCGGCGGGAGGAAGATTCTTGTCTCCAAGGTGCTCAAAGAGATCGATGAAGCACTTGCCGGACCCGATTTCTTCCGTATCCACAACTCATACCTCGTGAATCTCAACCACATAACCAAGTTCGTGCGGGGAGATGGAGGCTATGTGGTGATGCAAGATGGCGCCTCAGTAAGCATTTCACGGAGTAAAAGACAGGAATTCATGGAGTTGTTCGAGAAGTTCTAGACTGGGGTTACCTGCTACCTGCTACCTGCTACCTGTTCCCTGCTCCCTGTTCCCTGCTCCCTGTTCACTCATTAATCCTGCCATCTACTCATTGCCCCTCGTTTCCCACAAACCCCGCCCTTAGCTTTGTGTTCCGGGCGTACAAATCGATTCAAGCCCGACCCTCTACCCTCAGCCTTAGATATTACAACGGGACGGTGAATTCCATTGCGGTTCGGCAACGAGCCGCTTTTTTTGTGCTTGGGGTTAAGCTTTCCTGGTAATAATAGCAATTGAGTTTTTCGCCATTCCCTTGCGCACACTTCCCCAGAGGAAGTTCATTTTTAAACATTATGTTCGCTTTTTAAGCTGTGATTCAACCTTTTCAACTTGAATAATTGAGATTTTATATAAGCGAACAGAATCTAAATCCTTCTACCCATGGTCATTTCGAAATCCTTAACGGAAGCTATCCATTTCTTCTACAGTTTTCTTGGTCTTTACGCACTTTCCCTCACTGGGGAAATGTTGCTTGCAGGCGAGTATAATAGGAGACATTTGTTTACCCTTGTAGGTTCATTGCTGATCACCATCAGCGGAAAAATTGTAACAAAGAGAATTCAGAGAAGAGAGGAAAGGAAGCGGCATGCTGAAAGTGAAAAATCTGCTACTTAATTTGAGGACATACAGTTATTTCAACGTTGCTCCAACGCTCATCCCCGTCATTTCCCCGCTATTTATCCGTGAAAAAAGCATTCTTTGGATGTCGTTTACCCTAGGTTTCGCTAAGCCCTTAGATGAGATTTGCATTGTGACCGGTAGGTTAATCCGTGAGTGGTGGAAACTATAGCTGTTCAACCAATGGTTGGGAAGAGCGATTGTTGAGGAAGAGCGAATTTGATTGCGAGGCCTTAAAGTATCGTTATGTCCCCTAATAAAATTTTGGATGGTTGGAAGGCGGGGGAGGTTGGTGGCCGGGGAGGGCCCACGAGGCGGCTCGGACTGCAAACTATTGAAGCCACATCGTTCAAATTACAATCCTTTTACCACCCCTCAACCCTCCCACCACTCCCCAAACTTCAACAAAAACAACCAGCCACTCTCAAACCTCCGCCACCTCAATAAATTTCCACACAATCCAAACCACCCTCAAACACCACCCACCCCCTTTATTCCCCAATAAGGCTTAACTTTGCTGCAAATTCCCTGTGCAATGAAAAAGTGGATCCTGGCTTTGATGTTTCCCCTCGCTATCGCCTCCCTGGCACCCGTTTCTGCTTCGGCTCAATGTTCCATTTGTACCCGCACCGCCCAGCAGCTCGGCGAAAAGCCCGCAAAGGGACTTAACGGAGGAATCATCTACCTCGCTTTTATGCCCATGGCGATACTGGGCATCATCGGCTACAAATGGTACAGGAATAACAAACTGGTTGACTAATTCCCCGAATTAGTCTTTGAGATAATGCGAGACGAACCTGTAGAGGTTGAAATTTCCCTTTGGATAATCTGACTTGATCTGTTCCTTCAATTCATCCTTCTTCACATCCTTCATCCGGTATTGTTGAATCAAATGAAACGCACGCTCGGCGAGTAACCAGAAGCGTTTATCAGTCAAATGCGATTTCTGTAATTGATGCATCACAGTGTTCACGAGTTCCGCGACACCCTCACGCTTCACGGCCACTGTCTTCACCACCGGTACTTCCTGGTAATGGCTCCTGAATGTCGGCGCCAGCATCAGGTTGAGATTCTTTACAAATAAATCCGCGCCCGGACGATCAGCCTTATTCACCACAAACACATCCGCAATCTCCATGAGTCCCGCCTTCATTGTCTGCACTTCATCTCCCGCTTCAGGCACCAACACCACTGCAGTCACATCCGCAAGTCCCGCAATTTCGATTTCGCTTTGCCCAACTCCAACCGTTTCCACAATGATGTGATCGAAGGGAAAAGACTTCATCACATCCGTTATCTCGATAATGCGGGGATGCAGTCCACCCATGGATCCACGAGTAGCAAGAGAACGAATGAACACGTTCGGGTTTGTATACCATTCACTCATCCGAATGCGATCGCCAAGCACTGCACCCAGGTTGAATGGCGAAGAAGGGTCCACACAAAGCACTCCTACTTTTTTTCCTCTTGCACAAAACTCGCTGATCATCGCATCAACCAATGTGCTCTTGCCCGCACCCGGAGGACCTGTTACGCCAATGATCCTCGATGATGGTGGTGGCAGCGATTTCAACAACTGCTCATATCCCTCAAACTCGTTTTCGATGAGAGATATAGTCCTTGCCAGCGATTTAGTGTCGCCTTCTTTAACCGCATTTAATAATTCCTGCCACATGAATGTAGATTAGACCCGAACGGTTGACTAAACTTACCGTTTTATTCCTTAGCCTGTATCTTGTGATGTCAAAGTTAGAGATAGCAGCATGCAGAAAGCAAGATCATCAATTATTTTTTACACCATTCTCCTCATGATGGTTTCGCTGTTCCTCTCCAGGGCTGCACTATCTGTATCCATATTTGCTTTTTTACTCGCATCTTTCATCAGCAACGATTGGAGAAAAACATTGAGCAACTTCTTCCACTCACCCCTCTTGTGGGGAATCACCCTGTTATTTCTCATCCCCTTCATCAGTTTCGCCTGGAGCTCCAATATCGAAGCATGGCTCAGCACCATGCGCATCAAACTTCCATTACTCCTGCTTCCTATCGCTTTCGCCAGCGACTTTCGTTTTTCACGAAAGCAATGGCAAACGCTCGCAACTTGCTTCATCCTGATAATCTTCCTCGGCACCGCATGGACAATGTGGCAATATCTTCAATCACCTGAAGAAATTCAAGCCGGTTATCTCCGATCCCAAACCATAACCACACCTTTAGAACACGATCACGTGCGCTTCAGCTGGCTCGTTACCCTTGCTATTCTTGTCAGTGGCTGGCTGCTTCCATCCATCACACAAAAACGGCGACCCATTCTACTCCTCACAATTGCATGGTTCATCGCCTTCCTCCACATTCTCGCCGCACGCACAGGCCTCGTCGGCTTCTATCTCATTCTTCTTGCAACGATAACCTGGCTGATCATCAAAGCAGGAAAACCAAAACCCGGACTTGGCCTCTTACTCGCATTGCTGTTAATGCCATTAATCGCATACTTCGCCATCCCCACTTTTCAAAACCGAATCAAATTCATTCGCTACGATTTCGGATACCTTAAAGATGGAAACTTTCTCCCTGGCGGAAATGATGCCACTAGAATGATTTCATTTAAAGCAGGCCTCGATCTCACCTCATCCAACCTCATTTCAGGTACGGGTTTCGGCGACATCCGAACCGAAACGGAAAATTGGTACGCATCCAGTCACCCGGAAATTCCGCAAGAACAACGAATTCTTCCCAGCAGCCAATGGCTGATCTATGGAGTCGGTTGCGGCATACCTGGAATATTCGCGCTCACTCTCGCTCTCATCATCCCATTCTTCACTCGCGTTAAACGAAAAGCTGAATGGATAATCTTCAACCTGCTCCTCATCTTCCCCTTCCTCTACGACATCGGACTCGAAGTACAATTTGGCGTGGTTATTTATTGTCTTTCACTCCTGCTCACATGGAAATGGGTTGCGGCCGATGAACAAAAAAAATGATCTTTGTAAAATATGCAACAGGTTTCTGTAGTGATCATTTGCAAGAACGAAGCTGATATCATCAGCAAGACCATCGCAAGCCTGCGTGGGCTTACTGACGATATCGTGGTGTACGACAACGGCAGCACCGACGAAACCGTGTTGATCGCAAGAGAAGCCGGAGCCCGTGTTTTCATTGGCGACTGGGAAGGATTCGGAAAAACGAAGATGCGCGCTAACAGCATGGCGAAATACGAATGGATACTCAGCCTCGATGCTGATGAAATGATCGACGAAACCCTAAAGGCCTCGCTTCTCGCCATGAAGTTCGAAGAAAACACAGCATACAGACTTCAATTCAAAAACTTCCTTGGCAATAAGCAGATTCGATACGGTGAATGGGGCGCCGATTCACACATCAGACTCTTCAACCGCCAGCAAGTACATTGGAACGAAGAAGCCGTACACGAAAGCCTCGTCATTCCTTCATACATCAAGATCAAAAAAATTCAGCGCGGGCACATTCTTCACCGAACCATGAAAGACCTTAACGACTATGCAAAGAAGATGGTGCACTACGCCACTCTAAGTGCTCAGAAATATTACAGCCAGGGAAAGAATGCGAGTTGGTTCAAACGTACAATTTCACCCTGCTTCAACTTCATCAATTATTATTTCTTCAGGCTCGGATTCCTCGATGGTCACGAAGGATACGTATGCGCAAAGATGACCTCACATTACACCTTCCTCAAATACGCCATGCTTCGCGAGTTGTGGAAAACTAACGCCGCAGCGAAATAGCTAATCTCCTTAATTAATTAATTTGCACAAGTGACAAATTTCATCCCCATATTCCCATTGGGCATCGTTGTTTACCCCGGTGAAGAGCTCAACCTCCACATCTTTGAGGCGAGGTACAAGCAACTCATCACAGAATGTCACGAACAGAAGAAACCGTTCGGAATTCCTCCCGTGATCGATAAGAAGATGAGAGACTTCGGTTCTCTTGTTGAAATCACCGAGATCACAACCGTGCACGCTAATGGAGAAATGGACATCAGAACAAAAGGAAAACGCATCTTCCGCATTCTCGAAGTGATAAAAGAAATTCCAGATAAACTCTTCAGCGGCGCCATTGTGAATTATCCTGAAACGCACGAGAAAGGCAACATCAACATGATGCGAAAACTCATGGCAGGAATTCGCGACTTACACAAGCTTCTCAACGTCACCAAGGATTTCAAACACCCCGATGAAAAGCTAAAGTGCTACGACGTCGCACACCACGTTGGTCTTTCCCTCGAAGAAGAATACGAATTACTCGGACTCCTCGACGAACGCCAGCGACAGGAATACCTCAAGCGTCACCTCGCAAGAGTGATCCCACTCGTGGCAGGTATGGAACAACTCAAGGAAAAGATCAAACTCAACGGACACTTCAAGAACCTACCCGGACTCAACTGGGAAGAATGAACCCGAACACTGCCTGCTCATTGCATTTTGAAGGCATAAAACTACA
>CBINHQ010000018.1:0-13858 GCA_966250475.1 uncultured Chitinophagaceae bacterium | reverse complement strand
CACCGCCTTCCATTGATCGTACCTGAACTGGCTAAAGAAGTATTCGTCGGGTTCAAATTTCAACTGTTGAAGTTTCGCGAATTCAATCGCGCCTTCACCACTCAGCAATACATGATCGCTGTGCTTCATGATCGCCTGCGCGAGTTCGATTGGATTCCGCACATTCCTCGCTCCCGCAACTGCACCAGCAGAGAGATCGCGGCCATCCATGATAGCGGCATCGAGTTCCTGCCGGCCTTCACCTGTAAAAACCGAACCGCGGCCTGCATTGAAGAGTTCATTATCCTCGAGTGATATCACAGCCATGCGAACCGCATCGATGGCATCACCACCTTTCTCGAGCACGGCATAGCCCGCAGTAAGAGCATTGTTGAGTCCTTCAAGATATGCTGCCTCAAGTTCCGGGCTCATCTCTTCGCGCAGAATTGTTCCTGCGCCTCCGTGTATGGCAATTGAATGTCGCTGCATAAGTGGAAGTGGGTATTTTCCCCGCATCGAAATTAGCTATTTTGGAACCGATAAATAAAGTTTCAACCCCGATGTTTAAAAGGAAACTCACAGGAGGCGATTACTTCCTGATTGCGGCAAATGCTATTCCCATTTTCGGCGCACTCTTCCTGGGCTGGAGGCCACAGGAAGTATTCCTGGTATATTGCCTCGAGACAATCATTGTAGGGCTCGTGCAAATCCTGAAGATGGCGGTAGTGACGCTCGCCAGGCCTACCCATCCCTGGACAAACCAGGATTCCATTTCCATGAAACACGGACTCTTCTTCATGATATTCTTCATGGTTCATTATGGAATATTCGTGGCGATACAGATGGGAATCTTCTTCGGCGTATCGGGCATTGCCGGAGCGGATAAGATCACACTTGGAAATTTCTTCTACACCTGGCCGAAGTTGCTCACTCCACAGGGCGTGATCATGCTCGTCGCATTTGCCATCAGCTATGCCGTTAAGGCAATATTCGAATTTATTCTTTCAGGAGAATACCAGCGGGTAAATATGATGCAACTGATGTTTCAGCCTTATGCTAGAATATTCGTACAGCAGGTTGTCGTCATCCTCGGAAGCATGTTCCTGTTGCTTGGAGCAGGAACGATGTTCCTCATCATCTTCGCGCTTGTGAAGATTTATTTCGAATTCATTGTGAATTATGATTTGATTTTGAAGAAAGCTGGAAAAGAGTTGACTGAAGGAAAGATGAGAGATGAGAGATGAGGGAGGAGGGTCTTAGAGTTGAAAAGTAATCGTTTTCTCAAATATCATTCGGTTCTTGGACCAAGGGACACGGATTTGATATGATGAATTATGATTTGTTATGATGGATCTTGTTTTTGTAAGATTCTATCTGCGTCAATCATAAGCAATCATAACAAATCTGCGTACCATGGTCCCGAGCACAAAGACTCTCTCATCCCCGATTTACATCGGGGCAGGCTCCTCAGCCCAACAATACCTCACATTCCCTCAGTAATCTTTCCCTGTTTATAGCCACCGTCCCCACCTCCTCACAAACCAATCCCCCCGCAATGTTGGCCACCTCAGCCATTAGTCTCACATTTTTCGTAGCAGCATACACTAGTGATGCAACCGCAATCACCGTATCGCCTGCACCGGAAACATCCGCTACATTGCGGATGTGTGAGCCAATTGTTCCCGAACCGCCTTCGTGTTCAAAGTAGACTCCCTTCTCGGAGAGTGTGATAAATGAAATGGAATGACGCAGCATCGACTTCATCTCTCCATGCATTCGATGAAGCAATTGAGGCGAGAGCTCATCGAAGATCATATTGAGCGCTTCCTTCACTTCCTTAAGATTCGGTTTGAAAATATCTGCCTCTGCGTAACTGAAGAAATTCTTTCGCTTGGGATCTACAGTGGTGATGACATTGCTCTTCCTGCAAAGTTCTATTGCCTGCCTAATCACCTTATCACTTAATACTCCTTTGTTATAATCCTCGAAGATCATCACCTGAGGCTTCTCCGTCTCGATGAATTTTTTAATACTCTTCAACAATGATTCCGAATCGCGATCGTCGAGGTCGTGAGTAACCTCCGAATCCAATAGCATCATTTGCTGATTCCTGCTGATGATCCTCGTCTTGTTAGTGGTAATTCTCGAAGTGCTGGTCACGATATAATCCGTACCAATCTTATTTTCTTTGAGAAGTTTCACCAGCCTTTCACCATCCTCATCGCGACCAGTTACGGAGAATACAGACACTTCGGCTCCAAGTGATCGAACATTGAGTGCTACGTTTCCTGCACCTCCTATTCTGTAATCCTTCTTACTGAGTGTAACTATTGGCACCGGCGCCTCGGGTGAAATGCGCTCCACGCTTCCCCAGAGATAGGAATCGAGCATGATGTCGCCGATCACTCCCACCCTGAGCTTGTTAAGCAAATCGAAGAGCTTCTTAAAATCTTCCATTGCGCAAAAATCGGGATTTATCGCTTCCGGTTAGAAATAGCAGCATAATAAAGCGGCACCCCAAGCAACACAATGATCAATCCCGGCCATGTGAAATTGGGCTTATAAATGATGAGCAACAAACAGAAGGTAGCACCCATCAGAATATAAATAATTGGAAGCACCGGATAACCAAATGCCCTGTAAGGCCGCTCCGCATCCGGGCGCTTCTTTCTCAATATAAAAATGCCGATGATGGTAAGCATGTAGAACATCACCACAACAAACGAGATCATATCAAGCAACTGTCCGTAATTTCCACTAAGACTCCACAAGCTCGCCGCGATGCATTGAACCCAAAGCGCACGCTGGGGCACCGCGAATTTGTTAAGCTTTCCGGCCTGGCGGAAGAACAATCCATCCTTTGCCATCGTGTAATAAACCCTCGCTCCTGCGAGAATGAGTCCGTTGTTGCAGCCGAAGGTGGAAACCATGATCATCAACGCTATGATGATGGTACCTTCCGGACCGAATATTTTTTGTGAAGCCACCACTGCGACTCTGTCCTTGTCTGCCGCAGCAATCTCCTGCAACGGCAACACTGCAGTGTACATAAGATTTGCAGCCACATAGATAATGGTGACCATGAGCGTACCGAGGAAAAGACTCAAGCCGATGTTACGCTGCGGATTCTTTATCTCTCCCGCGATGAAGGTCACATTGTTCCAGGCATCGCTGCTGAATATTGATCCAACCATTGCCGCTGCAACTGCTCCAAATGCTGCAGCAGTCAGATATGGCGTGATTGATCCATCTGCACTGAGATGTTGCAAGTTCCAGGGATCACTCCAGTTTGCTTCCCACACATCACCCTTCATCATGATAAACCCGAAAATGATCAGGCCAAACAAACTCACAATCTTCGTGAGCGTGAAACTGGTTTGAATTGCCTTACCGCTTTTAACACCCAGCGTATTCAAATACGTAAGCAAAACTATTACTACTATGGAAAGCAATTGCGCCGGTGAGATCTGCCGGAATCCTAAATCTATCGCTACAAGATCTTCACTAAACCCCGGGACTATGTATGCAGTAAACTTTGCGAAGGCCACACCTACTGCCGCAATAGTCGCCGTCTGTATCACCGCGAAAAAACTCCAACCATACAGGAATCCAACAAGTGGATTGTACGCCTCCTTAAGATACACGTACTGCCCACCCGCCTTTGGAAACATCGCACTCAACTCTCCATAGCTCAATGCCGCAGAGATGGTCATGAACCCTGTCAGCAGCCATACTGCAATGAGCCAGCCAGAGCTTCCAACATTTCGCGTGATGTCCGCGCTTACAATAAAGATACCTGAGCCGATCATGGAGCCAGCCACAATCATAGTAGCATCAACCAGGCCGAGTGAACGCTTGAAAGAGGTTTGTTCCGACATTAGAAATTATTAGAGCTTCAAGATATGCGTTTCACTCCATTTTTCTAAATCCACACATAAAAAAACGTCCCCATTTTGGGGACGTCAAATTCTTTAGCGGAGATCACTTCTTCTTGCTGTTCCTGTGCTTCTCATTCAATCCCCTGATCACATCCGCCGTCACATTGTAGACTGTATCGCGGTAGTAGATGAACCCTGGTTCGTTGGTAAGAATGTAGGCATATCCCTTCTCCTTGTTGTATTCCTTCAGGTAGTCTTCGATCATTGCTTTCACTTCCTTGCCCTTCCTCAAAACGAATTCACTGTAATCCTGATCAAGCACCTGCTTCCTGGTCTTGAGTTGGTCATCGAGCGACTTAAGCTCCCTTCCTGCAGCCTCGGTCTGTGCTTCGGAGAGTGCACCCGACTGCGCTTGTGACTGAAAATAATTATAACGCTGCTCAAAGTTTCTGCCGAGGCGAGTCAACTCATTGTTGATGGATTCTTCCTTCTTGCTCATCTCTGCCTTTACCGCCTTTACGAGTTCAAAATTATTCTCAACTGAATCCATTTCGAAATAGGCTATTCTAAACCCTGAATTCGCGGCTGTGGAATCGGAAACAGAGGACCTTGCCCTGGAAGCTGCTGTCTCAGACGGGCGTAACTGCATGTAAAGAAGAAAGGCTACCGCCGCTGTCAGCACAATGTTCCAGATCATCAATCCATTTTTCATGAAAGTCTTTTTTGCAAAATAAATACGTATGGACGGCAAATATAAGGATTGAAGGTACTTTAGGAAACAATTAGCGTTAGAGCATTAGTTAATTAGTTAATTAATGTGCAAATGAAAAGGAGCGGCAAGCCGCTCCTTCATTAACTAATTATCTAATTAACAAATTAATTATTCTTCCTCGTCGAAGGCCATCGCCTCGCGGGTTGTCTGCAGCAATTCGTATTCCTCCTTGCTTCCCACAATCATGTTCTCGAATTCACGCAGACCTGTACCTGCCGGGATCGGATGACCCGTGATCACATTCTCCTTCAAGCCAAGCATGTCGTCGGTCTTGCCGTGGATAGCGGCAGATGACAATACCTTGGTTGTCTCCTGGAATGAGGCTGCAGATATCCAGCTTGGCACACCCAGTGACGCCTTGGTGATACCGAGAAGCGTTGGCGCGGACGTAGCCGGCTTCGCATCGCGGAATTCAACTGGCTTCTGGTCGTTACGACGAAGAATCGAATTCTCTTCCCTCACTTCACGCAGGCTCACGATTTGTCCCGCACGAAGCTTGGCAGAATCACCCGGATCAGTAACCACCTTCTTATCGAAGATGAAGTCATTTTCCTCAACGAATTCAAACTTATCAACTGAATCATCTTCGAGGAATCTTGTATCACCCGGATCAACGATCGATACCTTACGCATCATCTGGCGAACGATCACCTCAATGTGTTTATCATTGATGCGAACACCCTGCAGACGATAAACTTCCTGAATCTCATTCACCACGTACTGCTGTACTGCGAATGGTCCCTGAATAGCGAGGATATCCTGCGGAGATGTCTGTCCATCCGAAAGCGGCGAACCAGCCTTCACGAAGTCGCCATCCTGTGCGAGGATCTGCCTTGTAAGCGGAACCAGATACTTCTTCTGCACTCCATCCTTCGCTTCGATGATGATCTCGCGGTTACCACGCTTGATGGACCCCATCGAAACCACACCATCGATCTCAGATACAACAGCAGGGTTGCTCGGATTCCTTGCTTCGAAGAGCTCGGTAACCCTTGGAAGACCACCGGTGATATCCCTCAACTTTCCAAGCACACGAGGAATCTTCACCAGCACCTGTCCTGCCCTCACCTCATCACCTTCGTCGAGCATGATATGGCTTCCTGTTGGAAGGTTGTATGATTTAATTTCCTTGCCTTCTACAAGTATTGAAGGAATTCTTGTCTTATCACGTGTTTCAATTACCACTTTCTCGCGGTGACCAGTCTGCTCATCCGCTTCTTCACGATATGTTACACCCTCGAGTACGTTCTCGAACTTGAGCGTACCATTGATTTCCGCAACGATTACGTTGTTGAACGGATCCCATGTACAGATCACATCACCCTTCTGTACCTTCTGGCCATCCTTCACATTCAGTGTGGCGCCATAAGGAATGTTGTTGGTGATAAGGAGACGATCGTTCTTCACGTCGATGATTCTTACTTCACCGGTACGACCGATAACAACCTGTACCTTTTCACCTTCGCTGTTCTCAGTGCTCACAGAGCGCAATCCGTCAAACTGGATCACACCATCGAATTTGGCAATGAGGGTTGAATCAACCGTAGCAGATCCAGCCACACCACCCACGTGGAACGTACGGAGTGTAAGCTGTGTACCAGGCTCACCGATCGACTGCGCAGCGATGATACCAACCGCATCACCCTTCTGGGCCATGATGCCCGAGGCAAGGTTCTTACCATAGCACTTCACGCAACATCCGCGCTTGCTTTCGCAAGTCAATACAGAACGTATCTCAACAGAATCGATTCCTGCTTCTTCGATCTTCTTCGCGATCTCACCTGTAATCTCTTCGCCACCGGCGATGATCAGGTTCTCGCTCACCGGATCGTACACATCGTGCAACGAAGTACGACCTTCAATCCTGTCAGACAACGGTTCAATGATGTCTTCATTATCTTTCAACGCGTGTGTAGCAATACCACGCAGTGTTCCGCAATCTTCTTCAGTTATCACCACATCCTGTGCAACGTCAACGAGACGACGTGTGAGGTAACCTGCATCGGCAGTCTTAAGGGCCGTATCCGCAAGACCTTTACGCGCACCGTGGGTAGAGATGAAGTAATCCAATACGTTCAATCCACCCTTGAAGTTGGAAAGGATCGGGTTTTCAATGATCTCAGAGCCGCTTGATCCGGACTTCCTTGGCTTCGCCATCAGACCCCTGATACCAGCAAGCTGCTTGATCTGCTGCTTAGAACCACGCGCTCCGGAGTCGAGCATCATATACACAGAGTTGAAGCCCTGCTTGTCGGTGCTCAATTCGCGAATCAGCGTTTCAGTGATTCTTGTATCCACACGGCTCCAGATATCGACGATCTGGTTGTAACGTTCGTTGTTGGTGATGAGACCCATGTTGTAGTTGTCCCATACTTCTTCAACCTCGCCCTTCGCATTCTCAAGAAGTTCTTCCTTGATCTGCGGGATGATGAGGTCGTTGATGCTGAACGAGAGACCACCCTGGAAGGCTGTACGGAACCCGAGGTGCTTGATATCATCGAGGAACTTCGCAGTCTTCGGCACGTTCGTGATCACTATGATGTCGCCGATGATCTCACGAAGATTCTTCTTAGTGAGGAGGGCGTTTACAAATCCAACTTCAGCAGGCACGAACTGGTTAAACAGTACGCGACCCACAGTTGTCTCAATCAGCTTATGCTCGAGCAATCCATCTGCATTGCGGATGTTGGTCTTCACCTTGATCCATGCATGCAGGTCGATCTTGCCTTCATTATATGCAATAATTACTTCTTCTGTTGAATAGAATGCCTTGCCTTCACCGCGAACGGGTTCTTCAGGCGTTGACTTCCTTCCCTTGGTGATGTAGTACAGACCGAGTACCATGTCCTGTGAAGGAAGGGTGATCGGAGTACCATTCTGCGGGTTGAGGATGTTGTGCGATGCAAGCATCAGCAACTGGGCCTCAAGAATTGCAGAATTGCTCAGCGGTACGTGCACGGCCATCTGGTCACCATCGAAGTCGGCGTTGAATGCCGTGGTAACGAGCGGGTGCAATTGTATCGCCTTACCCTCGATCAGCTTAGGCTGGAATGCCTGGATAGAAAGACGGTGAAGCGTCGGGGCACGGTTGAGCAACACCGGATGTCCCTTCAGAATATTTTCAAGGATATCCCAAACAACGGCTTCTTTCTTGTCAACGAGTTTCCTCGCAGACTTAACCGTTTTTACGATACCTCTTTCAATGAGTTTACGAATGATGAATGGCTTGAAAAGTTCAGCGGCCATGTCCTTCGGAAGACCACATTCATGCAGTCTCAATTCAGGACCAACCACGATTACCGAACGACCGGAGTAGTCAACACGCTTACCGAGGAGGTTCTGACGGAAGCGGCCTTGCTTACCCTTCAGTACATCGGAGAGTGATTTCAATGCTCTTCCACCTTCTGCTTTCACAGCGTTCGACTTCCTCGAGTTGTCGAAGAGGCTGTCGATCGCTTCCTGGAGCATACGCTTCTCATTGCGCAGGATCACCTCAGGAGCCTTGATTTCGAGAAGGCGCTTGAGACGATTGTTACGAATGATCACACGACGATAAAGGTCGTTGAGATCGGAAGAAGCGAAGCGGCCTCCATCGAGGGGAACGAGGGGACGCAGTTCCGGCGGAATAACCGGAATGTATTGCATTACCATCCACTCGGGACGGTTAGTGATCCTTGTGTTTGCATCGCGGAATGCTTCCACTACGCTGAGGCGCTTCAATGCATCAGCCTTTCTCTGCTGAGAAGTTTCAGTGGCAGCAGTATTGCGAAGGTCGAAGGAAAGTTGATCGAGGTCGATGCGAGCGAGCATGTCATGTACAGCTTCAGCACCCATCTTTGCGATGAACTTGTTGGGATCATCATCAGGCAGGTATTGATTCTCCTTGGGAAGAGTATCGAGAATGTCGAGATATTCTTCTTCAGTGAGAAGGTCGCCATAGTTCTGTCCCTTGTCGGCGCGAATGCCGGGTTGAATTACCACGAAGCGCTCATAGTAGATGATCGTTTCGAGTTTCTTCGAGCTAACGCCGAGCAGGTAGCCGATCTTATTAGGAAGTGATTTGAAATACCAGATATGTACTACGGGAACTACCAGTTTGATGTGGCCCATTCTTTCGCGACGCACTTTCTTCTCGGTAACCTCTACACCGCAACGGTCGCAAACGATGCCTTTATAGCGAATACGCTTATACTTTCCGCAGGCGCATTCATAGTCCTTCACCGGACCGAAAATCCTTTCGCAAAACAAACCATCACGCTCGGGTTTGTAAGTACGATAGTTGATTGTTTCCGGCTTTAAAACCTCGCCATAGCTTCTCTCGAGGATGTTATCCGGAGAAGCAAGTCCGATGGTTATTTTCGAAAATGTTGGCCTTGGACGATTTTCTTTTTTGATAGCCATAATTTGTTTGTCGTTTATCTTGATTTAACCTGGCTTGCACTCGTGCTCGCCAGGGTTACCGTTAATTGTTATCCAGGGAATAGCCCTTAGTCAAACTTCAGGTCGAGACCCAGACCCCTCAATTCATGTACAAGTACATTGAATGATTCGGGGATTCCCGCGCGGGGAACGTTATCACCTTTCACGATGGCCTCGTAGGTCTTCGCTCTTCCGATGATATCATCCGACTTGATAGTAAGCAATTCCTGGAGGATGTTTGATGCACCGTATGCTTCGAGTGCCCAAACTTCCATTTCACCGAAACGCTGACCACCGAACTGTGCCTTACCACCGAGCGGCTGCTGGGTAATGAGACTGTATGGTCCGATGCTCCTCGCGTGCATCTTATCATCAACCATGTGATGGAGTTTGATGATGTAGATGATGCCCACTGTTGCCTTCTGGTGGAAGCGTTCTCCGGTTTCACCATCATACAGGTAGGTGTGACCGAACTTCGGAATTCCGGCATTCTCACAGTACTCCGCAATCTCTTCGGTAGTAGCACCGTCGAAGATTGGAGTAGAGAATTTCAATCCGAGTTTCTGTCCAGCCCAACCAAGAACAGTTTCATAGATCTGTCCGAGGTTCATACGGCTTGGTACACCGAGAGGGTTAAGAACCACGTCAACCGGAGTGCCATCTTCGAGGAATGGCATGTCTTCAGCTCTAACGATCTTGGCAACGATACCCTTGTTACCGTGGCGACCCGCCATCTTATCACCCACCTTCAGCTTACGCTTAACGGCGAGGTAAACCTTGGCAAGTTTCAATACGCCTGCAGGAAGTTCGTCACCGATTGAGATGTTGAACTTCTCTCTCTTGTAGCGTCCGAGTTCTTCGTTGTACTTGATGTTATAGTTATGCAGAAGAGTGTTGATCTGATCATCCACTTTCTTATCACCAGTCCATCCGAGAGGGTTGATGTTCGCATAGTCGAGTCCTGAAAGATTCTTCGCAGTGAACTTCGCGCCTTTTCCGATCTGCACTTCACCGAAGTTGTTGCTAACGCCGGCTGAAGTGTGATCCTTCAGCAGTGTGGTGAGCTTCTCGAGCAGAACCTGGAGCAGGTCGGCTTCGTTCTTCTCGTGCATTCTCTCGAGTTTTTCGATAGATGCCTTTTCCCTCACTTTCGCGTTCTTATCTTTCTTAGCTCTCTGGAAGAGTTTCTTTCCGATCACGATACCTTCAACTCCGTTTGGCGCTTTGAGTGAGGCATCCTTTGCATCACCTGCCTTGTCGCCGAAGATTGCACGGAGGAGTTTCTCTTCAGGAGTGGGATCGCTCTCCCCCTTCGGAGTGATCTTACCGATAAGGATATCACCTTCCTTAATCTGCGCTCCGATGCGGATGATACCGTTCTCGTCGAGATCCTTTGTAGCTTCTTCTGAAACGTTTGGAATATCCGGAGTAAGTTCTTCCTCTCCGAGTTTTGTATCGCGAACTTCGAGTTCGTATTCTGAAATGTGTACGGATGTGAACAGGTCTTCACGCACTACCCTTTCGCTGATCACAATCGCATCCTCGAAGTTGTAACCCTTCCATGGCATGAATGCCACTTTCAGATTCTTTCCGAGTGCGAGTTCGCCATCCTGAGTTGCATAACCTTCAGTGAGGAAGTCGCCCTTCTTCACCTTCTGTCCTTTCTTCACGGCAGGCTTCAGGTTGATGCAGGTCTCCTGGTTTGTCTTGATGAATTTTGTAAGCCTGTAGATCCTGAGATCGTCTTCGAAGCTCACGAGTTTTTCCTGAGCATCGCGATCGTAGCGTACGTGGATTTCATTCGCATCAACGAATTCAACCACACCGTTGCCTTCGGAGTGAATCTGAATCCTTGCATCACGAGCAGCCTTTCCTTCGAGACCTGTACCAACAATTGGCACATCAGGACGAA
This sequence comes from uncultured Chitinophagaceae bacterium, assembly GCA_966250475.1. GTDB lineage: Bacteria > Bacteroidota > Bacteroidia > Chitinophagales > Chitinophagaceae > CBINHQ01. Next base: position 2,898 of record CBINHQ010000018.1, on the reverse strand, counting down.
TGAGTGGCACAGCCTGGCGTTGCATGTTCGATCCCATGAGCGCACGGTTGGCGTCATCATGCTCGAGGAACGGAATGAGTGAGGCGCTGAGACCAACAATCTGGTTGGGTGCAACGTCCATGAACTGCACTTCGTTCTTGTCGAGAATCGGGAAGTCGCCTGTTTCGCGGCTTACGATCTTATCTTCTTTGAAATTTCCTTTATCGTCGAGTGGCGTATTTGCCTGGGCAATCTTTGCGAGATCTTCTTCTTCCGCGCTGAGGAATGCGAGTTCCTTCATGTTCACCTTTCCTTCGCTCACCTTGCGGTAAGGAGTCTCGATGAAGCCCATGTCGTTGATCTTCGCGTGCACACAGAGAGTAGAGATAAGTCCGATGTTCGGACCTTCCGGAGTCTCGATGGTGCAAAGACGGCCGTAGTGAGAATAGTGTACGTCACGTACCTCGAAGCCTGCTCTCTCACGGCTGAGACCGCCTGGTCCGAGCGCTGAGATACGACGCTTGTGCGTGATCTCGGAAAGAGGATTGGTCTGATCGAGGAACTGCGAAAGCTGTGATGTTCCGAAGAAGGAGTTGATCACAGAAGAAAGTGTACGGGCGTTGATGAGGTCAACTGGTGTGAAGACTTCATTGTCGCGCACGTTCATTCTTTCACGGATGGTACGAGCCATACGAGCGAGACCCACGCCGAACTGAGCATATAGCTGTTCGCCCACTGTACGTACACGACGGTTGCTGAGGTGATCAATATCATCGATCTCGGCCTTACCGTTAGTGAGGCGAACGAGATATTTGATGATGAGAATGATGTCCTCCCTTGTGAGTGTCTTTTGATCCAGCGGAGCGTCGAGGTTCAGTTTGCGGTTGATCTTGTAACGACCAACTTCGCCGAGATCGTAACGCTTATCGCTGAAAAATAATTTATCGATGATGCCACGAGCGGTCTCGTTGTCGGGTGCATCTGCTCCGCGCAATTGGCGGTAGATGAACTGAACGGCTTCGAGTTCGCTATTCGAGGTATCCTTGTTGAGTGTGTTGTAGATGATCGCGTAGTCGCCGCCCACATCTTCGCGCTGGATGAAAACGCTCTTCACATCCATTTCGGAGATCATGTCGATGGCTTCTTCGTCGAGAACGGTATCGCGTTCGAGTACGATTTCATTTCTCTCGATGGAAACAACTTCGCCGGTATCTTCATCCACGAAGTCTTCGATCCATGTTCTGAGTACGCGAGCAGCGAGGCGCTTGCCGATGTATTTCGAAAGCGTCTTCTTATCTGTCTTCACTTCGTCTGCCATTCCAAAGAGCTCGAGGATGTCCTTGTCGGTCTCGTAGCCGATGGAACGAAGAAGAGTGGTTACAGGGAATTTCTTCTTACGATCGATGTACGCGTACATCACGTTGTTGATGTCGGTCGCGAATTCCATCCATGCGCCCTTGAAGGGGATAACCCTTGCGGAGTAGATCTTGGTACCGTTCGGGTGAACCGACTGGCCGAAGAATACTCCGGGTGAGCGATGCAATTGTGAAACAACCACGCGTTCTGCTCCGTTGATCACGAAGGTACCACGGGGTGTCATGTATGGGATATTGCCGAGGAACACGTCCTGGACAATAGTTTGAAAGTCTACGTGCTCTTCATCGTTACAGCTAAGGCGAAGTTTTGCTTTGAGAGGCACGGCATAGGTAAGTCCGCGCTCCATACATTCTTCGATAGTGTAACGAGGTGGATCGATGAAGTAGTCGAGAAACTCCAGTACAAAGATGTTCCTCGTATCGGTGATCGGGAAGTTATCTTTGAATACTCTGAACAAACCTTCGATATTGCGTTTGTCCGGCGTTGTTTCTAACTGGAAGAACTCTTTGAAAGACTGGATCTGCACCTCAAGGAGGTCGGGCGTTTCAGCCAGGTGCTTGATCTTACCGAAATCCACTCTTGCGTTCACTTTAGTTGAAGACATATCGTAAAACCGGTTTTAAAAAGATTCAGGACGTACAAATCAGTTAAGGCTTCCATTTCTGAAAAAATGAAAACCTTTGAAATTCAACTAATTAAACATGATTTGGGACGTCAAAATATATTTGGCCAAAATAAAGGACTGCAAAGGTAAGGAATTATACTAGACCGCCAAGAAAACTTTGGCAACAAAAACCCCGCCAATCGGCGTGAAAAAACCTTGCTTCGGGGTATGCCGGCCGCCTAACTTTCCGGCAAATCCCTTACCATGGGCCGGTTGAAGATTGTGGAGGAATATTTCAGTTTTTCAAGAAGGGAAAGGATTGGCATAGCCGCCCTGACTTTGCTCGTCATCCTCGTGGCCATCCTGCCACGGTTTGCTGGAAATGGTGAGGAGAAAATGGCTCTTCGCCCCGACACTGCATTGGCGCGACTCTTCACCAAGGTGAAGGAAGACAGCTTGCCAGATCGATTCAGGGAGGGCCCCTCCTACTCCGAGCTCCAGTTCGACAGAAGAAGAGAAGATAGAAGAAATGATCAAGCTTTAAAGGTTGAGATGTTTTATTTCGATCCAAACACTGTGGACGAGGATGGCTGGAGGCGTTTGGGTTTGCGGGAACGAACCATCACCACAATTCTCCGGTTTCGGTCGAAGGGCGGAAGGTTTCGGAGCGCAGAGGACCTGGAAAAGATTTATGGGTTGAGGGATGAAGAGCTTCGACGACTGAAGCCATACATCAGAATCAGCGATGAAAAGAAACCCCAAGACTCAGGCAGGGAATTCGAAGAGAAACGAGAGCCTCGCGTAAAAACTGCGCTGGAACCTGTTGATATTAATCTTGCAGATACTTCAGCCTTGATAGCATTGCCGGGCATGGGCAGCAAGCTGGCTAACCGGATAGTGAACTTCAGGGAAAAGCTCGGAGGATTTTACTCGATTGA
>CBINHQ010000017.1:0-14141 GCA_966250475.1 uncultured Chitinophagaceae bacterium | reverse complement strand
TACGATTTCCGGTTCGTTTCCTAACCCGCCGATGCAGTTCATGAATACGATTTCGGAAAAATTATTCCGGGAAGGGTTTTCCGATGAAGGCCCTCCTCCTTTCGTACTTGAAAGTTATGAAAGCGTGCCCACGGGCAGTAAAGAACTCTATACTCATCATTCTCCATCACTCGATTCGATTGTATTCTGGTTTAACCGCAGAAGCATCAATCTGTATGGCGAAGCATTGCTGAAGACATTTGCGTTTGAAAAAAATGGAAGAGGAAGAAGAGATTCCGGTCTTGCAATTCTTAACAGGTTCTGGGAAGAGAAAGGAATTCCGGAAGAAGAATTGAATATGCACGATGGTTCGGGCCTCTCACCACTTAACAGGGTCACCACTCATTCGCAAGTGGAAGTGTTGAAGTACGCAAGAAAGCAGAAATGGTATCCTGCCTTCTATGACGCGCTTCCGGTTTTCAATTCAATGAAGATGAAGAGCGGAACCATCAACGGGGTGAAGAGCTTTTGTGGTTATCATAAATCCGCCAGCGGACGTGAGTACGTTTTTTCATTTATCGTGAACAATTACAATGGCCGTGCGTCCACCCTCGTTAATAAGATGTACAGAGTATTGGATGTCTTAAAATAATTAGCTAATGAGGGCATGTTGTTTAAATTGATACCTTGTTGGATTTGAGAAAATTGTCGGGTATGGCAGCAACAATCCTAGTTCGGAAATTTATGAAGAGGTGTATTGTTTGGTTTGGGCAAAAGAGGATCAGTGTCGGATTAAGTGTCACGCGCCCCGTGGGCCCTCCCCGCATTTGCCCTCCCCCACCTCCAACCAGCCATCATTTACCCTGCCATGGCAATGCTTCCCCAAGCCTGGCGCAAAGCCAAACCCGGGCACATATGCCACACCCAACCATGGTTGTAAGCTAATTAGTTTTCACCAGGCAACGCTAACCCATCCGACAGATCAAGACACAAATCTATCCCGACCTCACAAAGATTCAATGTGATTTCCCCCGATCTCCTGCGTTTCTTTAACGGTCAGAAAACCGTGAAATCCTCAGGATAGCTTAATTAATTGGCTAATTATTCCATCCAATTGGTGAAGTTTAGGTCGAGAAGCCAGGGCGATGCAAATGCCAGCACCCAGAGCAGGATGATCAGGATCTTTCCCGCTATGCTTACATCCTGAATAAGTCGCCGGTGCAGCAGGCTTTGGATGGCCGACATGATCTTCTCTTCCTTTTCATGGTATTCGTAGGGAGGAGAAGGAGGGATGTCGCGGAACGCAGGATGTGATTCGATGAGAATGTTTCGAACTCTCCAGTAATTCTCATCGGAGAGTTCCTCATAAGGAATGTCGAGGTCGATGCCTTCATCTTCAATGCGTTTCTCTACTTCTTCGAATTGCCGGTCGCCCTGCATACGCAACAACATCATGACAGGGAAGATGAGCAGGATCCAGAAATTAAGTTTCCAGGCCACCCATACGAGGAAGGCGGCGGAGAGAATTACGAACCCTTTGCCGATCCAGCTTTCTTCATCGAGGAAAACGCGATTGAGCAGTTGCCCTCCGTCGAGCGGATAGATGGGCAACAGGTTGATGAGGTTTAAGAGCAGAAAGAGCAAACCCACCAAATCGAAAGGCATCGAACGATCACCAAACAGTTGAAGGTTTGGGTCGTTGTTGCCAATCATAATAAACAGTATGCCGATGATGATTCCGGGTAGTGGTCCCGCGAGAATGATTACCGCCGATTGCTTCTGCGAGACCTCCTGCTTGGTTCCCGATACGTATGCGCCGAGGAGAGGAAGGAAGAAGATGCCGAGTTCGTTGTACCGGTATGCCTTCATAGCAAGGAAGTGTCCCATCTCGTGTATTATCACGATGGCTGTCACCAGCAACAGGATGGCGTAGCTTGGAAAGATGTAGTATCCCAGCAGCAGGTACAGCGCAAGGCTGACGATGGATTTGAACCATACGTTTGCTTTAGAGGATTTTTTCGGGGAGAGGTATTTGGGGAGCAAAATGGATGTTTGAGGTTTTGTTTTATTGATGAGAGATGAGGGATGGGAGATGAGAGTCTTATGGTTGAAGATTCTTTGGGATTATGAAAACTCTTAAATTCAAAGACTCTCATCTCTCATCTCTCATCTCTCATCCTATGACGGTCTACGGTCTACGGTCAACGGTCTACGGTCAACTTTCAACGTTCCACTATCTATTTTCCTATCATCCTATCCACACTATACTTCCCCGGCCCTACAAACAACAACGTAATGAATGCTGCAAGGAAGAGAGTAGGAAGCTGGGCTTCGGTAAAGATCTTGTAATTATGACCAATTGCGATTGCCATGAACATATTGATGACAAGCGGAATGGCTGCGAGGCGCGTGAGCAGTCCAAGTACAATCAGCACCGCACAGAAGAATTCAGCGAATATTACCAGGACAAGCGTAGCTGTGTTACCTATTCCAAACGGATCGACAAAATTGGCAGCAAACTCCCCAAACTTTAGGAGCTTGTGGTAACCATTCTGGATCATTAATCCGCCGGCGACTATTCGCAAAATGAAAATTCCAAGGTTGAAAGCAGTGTCTGAGTAGCGAGTGCTCAAGAGTCTTTTCATGGTGTTGGTTTTTGAATTTGCAATATAAAATAAGTAAAGTATACAACAGTTGAATTATCGGGGAACAATGAACAAAATGTTAAACTATTTTGTTTGAACGGACTTATCCACATGTGTTTGGAACGATGTTTGGCTACACTTGAAATAATTTTAATATTGCGGCGTTATCCTCCAACGGTTAAAGGACAATAAGATGAAGAATCAAATTCTGTTCGTGATGGCGATGGCTACCGCTATGGCCGGATATTCCCAACAAACCAGGTATTACACCGATCCCCAGGATAAGTTCAAAGAAGCAAAGGAATATTTCCAGAAAGAATACTACAGTCTTTCTTACCCATTGCTGAAGGAACTCCAGCATGACATGAAGGAGACCAACAAGGTCAACTATCCCGTCACCAGCCAGGAAGTAAATTACTACGCCATTGCCTGCGCGCTTAAGTTGAATGAGTCCAGAGCCGAGCAGGACGCGGTTGACTTCATCAATGTAGAGAAGAACAACGCGAGGGTGCAGATGATGAACTTTCACCTGGGCGAGTACTACTTCCGCAAGCAACGCTTCGATGAGGCGCTCAATAGCTATGAGCAGTCGAACATTGCCAACCTGAGTAATGAGGACATTTCCTCTATGAAGTTTCACCAGGGCTATGCGTATTTTACAAAGCAACAGTTTGCGAGAGCGAAGCCTTTATTCAATACGATCCGCTCGATGAAGGATGATCCCAATTACATCGATGCGAACTATTATTATGGGTTCATCGCATTTCGCGATAAGCAGTACACCGACGCGTTGCAAAGTTTCAGGATTGTAGAAAACCAGAAAGCCTATGCAAGCGTGGTGCCTTATTACATCGCGCAGATATATTACATCCAGGGAAAGAAGGACGATGCGCTTACATATGCCGAGGAGAAACTGAAGTCAGGCAATTCGCAGTATTATGATCTCGAATTAAAACAGATGATCGGTCACGCCTACTTCGAAAGAAAGGATTACACGAAGGCTTTGCCATACCTTGAGGATTACGTGAACAGGTCAGAGAAGGTGAGGAGAGAAGACCTCTATGAACTTTCCTATTCCTATTATCAGGCTAATCAGCTTAACAAGGCGATCGAAGGATTCCGACAGTTGAGCGGAAAGGATGATTCACTCAGCCAGCACGCGATGTACCTGCTCGGTGATGCATATCTGAAGACAGGTCAGAAGGCAAATGCGAGAAATGCCTTTCTCTTTTGTGCCTCCAACAGCAGCGACAAGAAGCAACAGGAAATATCGAAGTACCAATATGCGAAGCTCTCTTACGAGCTCGGCTACCAGGATGAGGCATTGAATGCATTGCGTACCTTCCTCTCCGAGTATCCCAATTCTCCGTACCAGGCAGAGGCACGCGACCTGCTCGTTGCCGTTCTTACAAACACAAATAATTACCGCGATGCACTTGCGCTCCTGGAAGGCATCAGCAATCCAAGTCAAAATGCGAAGAGGCTGTTCCCGCGCATACTATATGGAAGAGCAACTGAGTTGATCAACGATGGAAGGCTTGCAGAGGCTGAATCACTTATCGACAGGGCACTTCGCGATCCAAATAATGGCTCAGTGCTTCCGTTCCTCTATTTCTGGAAGGGTGAGCTTTCTTATCGCGACAATGACATGGACGACGCGATAAAATACTACAACCTTTATGTGAACTCAGGCTCGCCAACGAGCGGCGAAGCTACAGGTGCGCATGCAAGGTATAACCTTGGCTATGCCTATCTGAGAAAGGAAAACTATGCCGTTGCAAGAGATTTCTTCGAGCCCCTTGCAAAAAATCCGGGACTGAGCTCTGATGAACTCACACAGGATGCCTATGTGCGTGCAGCCGATGCAAACTTCATGGAGAAGAATTACACTCGCGCACGTTCGATGTATGAGAATGTGATTCGGTATTCTTGGCCTGCCGAAGACTACGCCACATTTCAAACGGCGATGATTGTCGGCATCAAGGATTCAAAAGGAAAGATCGATCTGTTGAAGACCATCAACAGAAAATTCCCGCAATCCTCGCTCGTCACCGATGCCAACATGGAAATCGCTGATACGTACATGGCCGATGAGAACTTCAGCGCGGCGATACCCTTCCTCAATAATGTACTCAACAGTACCGGCAACGCGAGCCTGAAGCCGCAATCTTTGCTGAAGCTTGGCATCGCTTATTACAACCTTCGCGATAACGACATGGCGTTGACGTTTTACAAGAAACTTGTGGATGATTATCCGAACTCACCCGAGGCGGAAGACGCGTTGGGCGATGTGAGAGTGATCTATCTCGAAGAATCGAAGCCGGAAGAATATGCGAAGTTCATGCGCGATGCAGGAAGGCCAATCAGCATGAATACCGAAGACTCGCTGACTTATGCGGCCGCCGAGAATCAATATATCAATGGCGTTGCCAATGCGGCGATCTCAGGATTCGAGAACTATCTCCAGAAATTCCCTTCGGGCGCATATGCAATCGATGCGAGTTTCTACCGTGGTGAGCTCTATGCAAGCAGAAAGGATTGGAAGAATGCATTGGCAGGATATGAACCAGTGGCGGCAAACGCTCCGAACAAGTTCGCAGAACGCGCAGTACTTGCTGCGGCAAGAATTTACTTCTTCGAGTTGAAGGATTATGCAAAGTCGGAGCAATACTTCATTCAATTAAACCAGATCACCTCCAGCCAGGAAAATAAGCTCGAAGCGATGCGTGGATTGTTGCGCAGCCAGTACCAGCAGGAGAAGTGGAAGGATGCAGCGGCTTCCGGTAAAGATCTCGTAGCGCTCAAGGGAAGCAGTTCGGATGATAAGGCTCTCGCCAACATGGCCGTTGCCAAGTCTTACCAGGTCGATGGTGACTTCGACCTCGCCATTGCCAATTACAAATCAGTAATTCAACTGAACAAGGCCGCACTTGGGGCAGAGGCACGCTATTCCATCGCGGAGAGTTGGTTCAACCTTGGCAAACTCAACGACGCGGAGAAGGCAGCATTCGAGACAATCAACAAATCAGGTTCCTACGGATTCTGGGTTACCAAGGCCTACATTCTTCTGGGTGATATTTACTTCCGTCAGAAGGATTACTTCAATGCCAAGGCGACTTTCCAAAGCATTGTTGACAACAGTATCGATCCCGATCTGAAGGCCGAGGCGCAACAAAAACTCAACCTGGTGATTGATGAGGAGAGCCAGAACAGCAAGATCGAAGGATGATTAGAATAAAATTGAAAGACTTCAAGCACAATAAAGAAAAAATGAGATTACCGATTAACAAGCTTGTAATAATGTTTTCTCTGCTGCTTGTGGTAGCAGGTGCGGGTGCACAGGATACCACGAAGCGCAGAACGATCGATATCACATCTTCATTTAAACCTGTATTGCGTGAGTCGGCAAAGATCAACTTCAATGCCACGCCACCGAGCGCAGACACTACGCGACCCGTTTTGAAATATGATATTCCCAATCCGAATCTTCTTTTCGCATACCAACCCGGTTCGCTAAAGCCTCTCGCGCTTTCTGTCGATACAATGAGCAGATTCAAGAACAGCAATTACATCAAGGCTGGATTCGGTAGCCTGAAGACTCCTTACATACAGGCAGGGTTTTCATTTGGTGATGGCAACACTGCCGGAGCTAACATTTATGCCAGGCACGTATCATCCCAGGGAAAGCGCGACTTCCAGGACTTCACCGATACGAGGGTGAAGCTTAGCGCTTTTTACAAGACCGCGAAGAATCTTGAGTGGAACGCATCACTCGGAATGAAACAGGAGAAGACTTACAAATACGGATACGAGCCCGAGACGCTCACATTCCCTGATGATTCTATAAAAGTGAAATTCCAGACTTTCTCCGGAAGGATCAGCGCGCATAATGTGAACAAGACTGCATTCGGTTTGAATTATGCACCCAGCATCAAGGTGGACATATTCGGAGATCACCTAAAGAACAATGAAAGCAATACGGTGATCGATCTCCCTCTTCAGAAGACTCTCGGAGATAAGTTTGATGTGAACCTTGGCGTGACTTTCGATCTCACAAGGCTTTCACCTGACGACAAATCGGCTGTCAACAATACCATGTGGTATATCTCGCCTTCGGTGGTTTACAAATCTCCCACGCTGACCATCCAGGGTGGCATTCGTCCATCATGGGACCAGGGTACTTTCAAGATGTTCCCCAACATTCTCGCTGACATTGGCACCAGCGATGCAAGGTTCACATTCCAGGTGGGCTGGACCGGATACCTGCGCAAGACTTCGTACATGTATCTGGCCTCCCAGAACCCATGGCTGTGGCTTCCTGAGACTTTTCAGAATACGCGCATCGAAGAACGCTTCGCCGGTTTCAAAGGTTCGGTTGGCGATCACCTGACTTATAGCGCGAAGGTTGGCTTCAACAAATGGGAAAATCAACCTCTGTTCATCAACGATACCACTGCAGGCACGGATGGTAAATCATTCAGAGTCGTTAATGAAAGTAGAGTGAATGTGCTGAACCTCGGTGGTGAGATCGGCTATAATGTGGGTGAGAAGTTCTCGCTTGTAACAAGCTTAAACTTCAACCAATATTCCGGATTGAAAGATCATGCAAAGGCATATGGCCTCCTTCCTCTCGAGCTGAATGCAGCGCTTCGCCTGCTGATAATAAAGGATCTCTGGCTGAAGGCTGATCTCTTTTCCTGGGGTGGACCCAGATACCTGAAGCAGGATGGCACTGTCGACAAGCTCGATGGAGCATTTGACCTGAATGCCGGACTCGAGTTCAGGATAACGAGAAACATCAATCTGTGGACGCAGTTCAATAACATCTTCAACAAGGAATACTCGCGCTGGAACCAATACCCAGGGTATGGGTTCAACTTTGTGGGTGGAATCGTATTTTCGTTCGACCAAAAGAATTGAAATGTACGATGACCTTTATGAGTTTTTTGTGCTGAATGGCCACCTCAGCCTCCCGGGCATTGGCACATTTTCGCTGGAGAAGAAGCCTGCCACCTCCGACATCGCGAACAGGGTTATTCAGCCTCCAGCTCATGAAGTGGTGTTTAGTCACGCAGCGCTCACTCCAACAAAGACCTTCTTCACATGGCTTGCTGAGAAGCAGAAAATATCTTACAGCGAAGCAATCGTTGGATTCAATGCATTTACATACGATCTCCGCACGGAACTGCAATCCGGTATGAAGGTTACCTGGCCCAGGCTTGGCATACTGTCGAAAGGAATGGGAAACGAGATAATGGTTGAGCCCGCGAAGGATCCGTTCGTAACGGAAGCGCCGGTGCCAGCAGTGAAAGTGATACGTGAGAATGCGCTGCACACCATCAGGGTGGGAGAGGATGAGCGTACTTCTACCGAGATGGAAGAAATCCTTCACACCGGAGGAAAAGGAAAAAGTGAATGGCTTTGGCCTGCAGTGATCATAGCTGCAGTTTCCATTGCAGCAATGTTGTTCTTCTTCTCATCAGGTGGACCTGGCACAGGAAACCAGAAGAAATTGGACGCACAGGAAGGACCGAGTCTGCACCGCGTAATCGGATGATCATCGCGCAAAATTTCCCTAACAAAGAATTCATGTCGAACCACATTCATTATAATAATTGTCCCGTATGCAATTCTACCCGTATCCAATTCGTGCTAAACGCAAAGGATCATACGGTGAGCGGTGAAGAGTTTGCAGTATGGGAATGTGAAGACTGTAGTCTGAGATTCACGCAGGATGTTCCGGATAGTTTCTCAATCGGACCGTATTACAAAGCCGAGGAATACATCTCGCATACCAATACTTCCAAAGGGATGATCAATCGCCTTTACCAGGTTGTGCGCAGGCGTACATTGGTGAGCAAGCGCAAAATGGTGGAGAAGCATACTGGAAAGAATTCAGGTTCGCTACTCGACTATGGAAGCGGAACGGGCAACTTTGCCAACGAGATGAAGGGTGCGGGATGGAACGTAACAGCATTGGAACCCGATGAGGATGCGAGGAAGTTGGCAGCACAGGCGCACGGACTGGAAGTACAGCCATTGAGTGAATTCTACTCCATTCCTCCAGATTCATTTGATGCCATCACTCTTTGGCATGTGCTCGAGCATGTGCATGATTTGGATGAAACGATGGCGCACCTGAAGCGCCTGCTCAAGCCCGGCGGGAAACTTTTCATTGCCGTGCCGAATTATACCTCAACCGACCAACAGGCATACGGAAAGTTTTGGGCAGCTTATGATGTGCCGCGCCATCTCTATCATTTTTCTCCGACATCAATGGAACGCCTTGCGGAGAAACATGGATTGCGAATTGATGAATTCCTTCCGCAGTGGTACGATAGTTTTTACATCTCCCTTCTCAGCAGCCGCTACAAACATGGCAATCCTCAATGGATATCCGCGGGTTGGAATGGATTGCGTTCAAACCTGAAAACTTTGAGAAATAAAAAGAAATGCAGCTCCGTGGTTTATGTCATCGGCCCATTAATTAATTAGCTAATTAGTTAATTAGTTAATTAATTAATTGGCCAATTGTATCTCGTATAACTCGGGCCACTTCTTTCCTGTAATGTAAATCTTACCCGTAGCCTCGTCGAAGGCGATGCCATTGGGTACATCTGCTGCGGGGTCTCTCACTTTTATCTTGTTCCATACATCATTCACATTGATGATGCCGACGATGTAACCCGTGGCCGGATCGATCTTGAAGATTTCGGGCGCCTGCCATTTGTTGGCATAGATGAAGCCGTTGATGTATTCGAGTTCGTTAAGGTTGTAAGCAAGCTTGCCCGCTTCAGATACTGACTGACTGCGCAGTTTACGAAAGGTGCCGGGTTCGTAATAATAAAGATTGTTTGACCCGTCACTAACGATGAGTTCCTTTCCATTGGTGGTGATGCCCCAACCCTCGGTGTTTATTTCAAATTCTTTCACCTTGCGGAAGTCGAGCGTGTAGGCAAATACCTTTCGTTCCTGCCATGTGAGTTGATAGATCGTATCGCGGAGGATGGTGATTCCCTCGCCGAAGTAACTGGGATCGAGGCTAAGCTGTTGCTGGATCTTGCCAGTGGTGAGATCCACTTTCAGCAGCTTGGAATGGCCGTATTCTCCGGTCCCTTCGTACATGATGCCATTGTAGATCACCAGACCCTGGGTGAATGAAGACGTATCGTGAGGAAAGGTGTTAAGCACTGAATAACCGATCGATTTGGGTGCATCCGGAGCGGGAGTTCCAGGGTCGGAACCGTTGTCATCATCATTACAGGAAACAAAAAGAGCGAGAATGCATACCAGGAAAAGTGGCTTCATGATCGGGTTTTTGCAAAAATAAGTACTTGAAAAATCAAACCTGTAATGCAAATCTTAAAGTATATGAAAACTACGATTTTGAAAAAAAGTTATGCAATTTGACAATTATTCTTTTATATTTGATTTAATATATCCTTCGAAGGTAAGCCTACCTCATTCATATCCCCGAAACGCCCCGATTTTTCAATTATCATCATTTTCCAATTCCATTTGAATGCTCATGACTAGCGTCATGTCACGTACCAAAGGAGTCTGGAACTATGAGGATATTTTACTTCCTGATCACGGCGTTGATCCTGAGCACAGGAATTGTGCATGCACAAAAAGCCTGCTTTACTGACAGCTACCTCGATGAGCAGGTACGCCTCAATCCTTTACTTGAACAGAAGTTCCAGTTGATAGAAGATTTCATCCGACTTCACCAGGCAGATGAATTTGCCGCGCGTGAACAAGGCCAGCAAATCATCAAAATTCCCGTCGTATTTCATATTCTTTATCATAACCAGGGAGAGAATGTCTCCGACTCCCGCGTGCAACAACAAATTGAAATCTTAAATGAGAGTTTCAGGAGACGGAACGCAGATTCGGTTAAGACGCCGGCTGTTTTTCAGCCGGTGGCTGCCGACTGTGGAATTGAATTCTATCTCGCCACTTCCGATCCCCAGGGCCGCGCCACCACAGGAATCGTGAGAAAGTATACTCCCATCGATCAATGGATGGAGAAGGACGACATGAAGTATAGCGATAGAATGGGCGCAGACTCATGGGATCCTGCGAGCTATCTCAACATCTGGGTTTGCGACATCAAAGGCCTTGCGGGTTACGCAAGCTGGCCTGGAGGTGATCCAGCTCTCGATGGAGTGGTGATCAATTTCAAGTACATTGGCAAAACAGGATATTCCGGCTATGAGGAAGGAAGGGTAACTGTACACGAAGTAGGGCACTGGCTTGGTCTGAAACATATCTGGGGTGATGAGAATTGTGGCGACGATTTGGTGCACGACACTCCACAGCAGGCTTTCTACAATCTCGGTTGCCCTTCTGGTACAAGGATCACCTGCAACAACGGTCCTCATGGCGACATGTACATGAACTACATGGACTATACCAGCGATCGCTGCATAAATCTCTTCACCGAAGGACAGCGGGCGAGAATGCGCTCTCTCTTTGCTCCGGGAGGAGCGAGGTTTTCCATTCTGTCTTCGAAAGGATTGAATCCGCCAACGGTGCACGAATCACCATTGCCCGAGGAGCCGCCTCGTTGGTTGTACACCAAGGTCTATCCCAATCCCGCATCAACCGAACTCACCATCGATGTTTCGTATGATGTGCGCTGGTTGGGCAAGAGTGTAAAGATTACGAGTGCGAGTGGTCAGCGGATGATGCAGTTTACCCTCTCCAACAAAATACAACAGGTCGACATCAGCCGCCTGCGCCCGGGAGTTTACATCCTCTCTTCCCAAAAAGAAGATGGCGAAGTAATCAGACTTAAATTCGTAAAAGCGTGAATCAATTAACTAATTAACTAATTAGCTAATTAGTTAATTGGCAAGCCCGTCTTGTTTCCATTTCTTAAACACCATGATGGTGCTATCCTCGAGACGCTGACGCCTGAAGGGCATGAATCCCCTTTCGCCAGGATGCAGTTCAATTCTCCTGATGATCTCATCGATGTCTGAATGTACATTCGCGAAATTATCATATGCCTTCTTGTTGCCTCCCTTATCGGGGATGTGGCAGGGCGAGCAATTCTGCGTGATTACCGGCAGCAGATCATTCTGAAAACTTGAGGCTGCGGGAGCGGAGGCAGTGGCCTTCCTGGAAGAGTGGCAGTTCATGAAGATGAGGGAAACAGCGAGTACGGGTAAAGCGAAAATAATTTTCTTCATTGGTTCTGATTTAAGGATAAATATAATGCATCCTCCAGAAAATAAAAGTTGGATGTGATAACAGGTGTATCTCTTTACACCAAGTACAAAAAATTCAGGGTAAGGAAAGTTTTTCAGAACTTTATCACATACGATAACTTAAACCTCTCAGAAATGAAACTCCAAACTCCAATTGTCATTCTTGCCATCGGATTTCTCTTCGCTTCCTGCAACAATGAGGAAGCTGCCAATGGAGATGCAACAGCCAAACCGGTGATCACCACACAGGAAATTTCTTACAAGACTGATACGGTTACGATGAACGGCTTCATGGCCTACGACTCTGCGAAGGAAGGAAAGCGCCCCGCTGTGTTGATAGTGCATGAGTGGTGGGGCCAGACCGATTATCCTCGTGAGCGCGCAAGGCAGCTTGCGGAATTGGGATATGTGGCTTTCGCGGTGGACATGTACGGAAATGGGAAGACTGTCGACAATCCTACAGATGCCGGTGCTATGTCTGGCCCGTTTTACAATAATGCAGAAATGTCGATGAGCCGCTTCAATGCTGCACTCGAGAAGGTAAAGACATTGGAACAAGTAGACACTTCGAAGATCGCAGCGATTGGTTATTGCTTTGGCGGATCGATGGTGCTGATGGCAGCAAACTCCGGCGCTGATCTCGATGGAGTGGTTAGCTTCCATGGCATCCTCCCAACTGGTCCGTTTGATAAGGAAAAACTGAAGGCTGATGTTCTCATCTGCCACGGCGCAGCCGATCCATTTGTTCCCCAGGAACAGGTTGATGGTTTCAGGAAAGCGATGGATTCCATTGGCGCGAAGTATACTTTCAAGGCCTATCCCGATGCCGTGCATGCATTCTCCAATCCGCAGGCTACGGAAATAGGGGAGAAGTTCAACATTCCGATAAAGTACAATGCAACTGCTGATTCGGCGTCGTGGAAGGAGATGAGGGAGTTTTTTGGGCGGATATTTTAGGGTTGACTGTTGATAGGGCAGGGTTGACCGTTTACCGTTGACCGTTGACCGTTAACCGTTCTTTCGATGAGAGATGTGAGATGAGGGATGAGAGACTTTAAGGGTAAGACACCTTGATATTTCAAATTGTCTTTGAACTGAAGACTCTCATCTCTCATCACCCATCCCTCATCATTAGCATCCGCCCACGGTCAACGGTCAACGGTCAACGGTCCACGGTCAACGGTCAACGGCCCACTGTCAACGAAAACAAACTATTTTCCCTAATTTCATATCCAAACGAGCTTCCATATGCCCCTACTCATCCTCATTGGAATAATCGTACTGCTGGCGATTTGGGCAATCAGCCTGTACAACGGCATTGTACGATTAAGAAACCGCAGGGAGAATGCCTTCGCGGATATTGATGTACAACTTCGCCAGCGCCACGACCTGGTGCCGCAATTGGTAGAGACGGTCAAGGGTTATGCAGCGCACGAGCGCGATCTCTTGCTGAAAGTAACCGAGGCAAGGACCGCTGCCATGAGTGCGAAGTCGATTGATGATAAGATCGTAGCTGAGCAACAACTCACATCCGCTTTGCAAGGACTAAAAGTACAGGTAGAGGCTTACCCCGATCTCAAGGCAAATCAGAACTTCCTTCAACTGCAGGAGGAACTCAGTGATATCGAAAACAAACTCGCAGCCTCGAGGCGTTTCTTCAATGCCGCGACTACCGAATACAACAATGCGGTGGAATCATTCCCCGGTAATATGATCGCGAGGAACTTTGGATTCAGGCGTGAAATATTCTTCGACCTTGGCACCGAAACCAGGAAGCAGATGGAAGAACCGCCAACTATAAAGTTCTAACCGCTGTACATCCTGCCACTTTAAATGAAATACGTAGGACTCTCCGCACAGATCAGGAAGAACAATCGAAATTCCTTTATACTCCTGATTGCATTTCCTTTGCTGCTGGTGGCAATGGCGTGGTTGCTTGCACTGGTCATCTTACAAAATGAGTCTTCCGATAATGTCTACTCTTATCCTCCCAATCCTTACGAGACTTTCTTCAGGATACTTCCATTCGTCGTTGTGGGAACAGGCATCTGGTTTCTCATCGCATGGTCTGCGCATGCGGCGATGATTCGAATGGCCACGGGTTCGAAACCTTTAGAGAGAAGAGAAAACAAGAGAGTGTACAACCTGCTGGAGAATCTCTGCATCAATGCCGGCATGAAGATGCCGAAGCTTTACATAATCGAAGACTCATCCCTCAATGCATTCGCCAGCGGCATCGATAAAAGATCGTATTCAATTTCCCTTTCACGCGGATTGATTGAGAAACTGGACGATGAGGAGT